>NZ_JBRAIN010000030.1:3210-17648 GCF_052743955.1 Thermodesulfitimonas sp. | reverse complement strand
GCGGTTGGCGGCGGTCAGCTCACGTGTCAGTGCTCGTCTGTCAGGCTCAGGGTTTTCCCTCTTATCCGAAAGGTTACCCGGCACTCGAAAGGAATTGAGGACCGGTTGCCTCAGGAGGTGTTTCAGAATGACCCCGGCCAACTTAAGTTGATTCTCTCAGAGGTACGCCCAAGATTCAATCCGTGAACCTTATGGGTTGCTAAACCAAATTATACGCGGAGGTACTTGACCTTATCTTCGGCAATCAGTTTAAAAGCGTAGCTGATTACCTCTTTGTAGAACGCGCAAAAGACCGCAGGCTGATACATATTGCTGCGAGAGTAGAACTCCGCCGGACAGGGTGCACCGCATATATTCCTAAAGTCGCAGGCCTTGCATTCATCAATCTTTTCTACTAGCCGCGACCCAACCTCTTTGAAGGGCCCGGAGTGCATGGCACTTGAAATTGGGGTGGCAAAGATATTCCCGCCCGAAAACCCGTCTAACCCGATGAATTCGCCACAAGGGATCATATCGCCAGAAGCAGTAATTGTTAAAAAGCAACGCCCTCCCCCGCAAGGAGAAATATCACACATCAGCCGGCGCGCAGTCGGGGCGACTATGCCCAAGATAATGTTGGCAAAGTTACCAATAATAATCCTAATGGGAAGAGGATTTTGATAACTCCACTGCCTTCTCTACTGCCTCTATAAAGCACTTAGTCAAAAGCTCCGGCGGTGGCTCCATACCCCGCGCTTTTAAGAGTCAACCGAACGGGATTAAGAAGAACACAGCCAACCTTTTTAGCGTGCAGGAACGCTACTAATTCTGGAAGGTGGCTCACATTAAACCTAGTTACGGTAGTAAGCACATTTAACCCTTTATAGCCAGCAAACCAGTCAATCGCCTGTACAGCTTTGTCGAAGTTTCCGTTACCTTCCCTGCTTGGCCTCTGTCTGTTGTTTACCTGGGGATTGGCTGAGTCAAGGGAGATGCCCACGCCCACCCGGTGCTTTTTCAAAAATTCCACATCCGCTTTTTCAAGCAGAAGTGCGTTTGTCTGGATGCCAAAATGAAACTGATGGCCGAAATCGCTTATTGCCTCAAAGATGATCTCCTTAAGTAGCAGCGGCTCGCTGGCGTGAAACACGATTACCGGCTTTCGGTTTCCTTTCTTCTGCTCGAAATGGTCGGCTACCTTCCCTAACACATATCTGAGCTACTCTCTGCTCATCTGCTTGCCGTTCTTTCTTATTTCTGCCGGGATGTAGCAGTAAGAACAATTAGCGTTGCACCTGTTGGATTCTCAATGCCGTTTGCCATTTCGCTTATCCTCCCGAAGATCGCTTTTCCGCCGTGACGACCCGAAGCGTCGTGAAGAACCCCTGAGATTTGGGAAATTTTAAACCGGGGCGCTAGGCATTATAACACTTTGTGCCTGGCGCCCCGAGACCCCTTATTTACCTCTCCCAAACTATAGCGGCGATTTTTCTTTGGGCACGTCACCATACATCACAAAGTGAGAGAGTCCGTTGGCGGTCTTGACACATTTTAGACGGTAAGAGATAAACTCAGCTTTTGCCTCGGGACCCTTGGCGTTGATACTCTTCTGTTCTTTCCTTTGAACCTTTTCCTCATCCATAGCCACTCACCTCCTTTCCCGGCAACAAGCGCCAGAGATCCTCTTTTGTCCGGGGCACGGCCGCTCCCGACGGCAGCAGACCCCGCTCCCGTAGCGCCAGAAAAACTTCTAACAGCAGCGGCCGCCTGAGACTCGCTTCTTCCATTAGCACCGCATTGGCAAAAATCGCTTCTGGCGAACCACTTCCCAGTAGCTGGCCCCGACTGAATATATAAACTACATCCGCCCAGGTGTAAGCCAGGTCCACGTCGTGCGTCGCCAACACCAGTGTCCGGCCCGCTCGGCTCAACTCGTCAAGGATGCCTACCACCCGGCACGTTTGCGCTGAGTCGAGTCCGGCCGTGGGCTCATCAAGGAGTAGTACTTCCGGCGCCATCGCCAGCACTCCCGCCAGGCAAAGCCGCTTCTTCTGGCCGTAGCTCAAAAAGTGGGGCGCCTTCTCCTGCAGCTCTAAGAGGTCGGTGGCCGCAAGCGCTGCTTCCACCCGCGTCGCTACCGCCTCCCGGTCGAGCCCCTGGTTAGCGGGACCAAAGGCTACTTCTTCCCAGACTGTCGGCGCAAAAATCTGCGCCTCCGGGTCCTGAAAGACAAGGCCCACCCTCTGCCGGAGTGCCAGCAGCTCACGCCGGCTTCGCCCCACCGCTTTACCACGATAGCGGACCTTTCCTGCAGTCGGCTGCATTAGCCCTGCCAGCAGGAGAAAAAGGGTGGTCTTGCCCGCGCCGTTGGCGCCAAGCAGCGCCACTTTCGCTCCGGCCGGGATGGCGAGGCTTAAATTTTTCAAGGCTACCGTCCCGTCGGGGTAGGTGTGGCAAAGGTCAACCGCTTCCAGAACCGGTTCCTGCACCGCCCGCACCTCCCCGGTAAGCCTCTGGGCCCGCAGGCGCCGCCGGCCCTTCGCTCAGCCGCTCCTCGATGTGTCCTTCCATCTCCAGGTAAACCGCTTCTATTTTCTGGCGCGTGGCGGTATCGGCGTTCCACAGCCCCCGCGCGATAGCCTCCAAGAGCCGCGTCGCGATGTGCGCGAGCGCCCACGGGTTCACCGCCGCGAACCAAGCGCGCGTCGCCGCGTCAAAAAGGTACCGCGCCGCCAGGCCCGCGTACATCCAGTCCTCAATCACCTGCGCTGTGGCGTCCCAGCCGAAGATATAGTCCACCAGCCGCGCCAGATCGCCCGCGCCTTTGAAGCCGTGCCGCTTCATCCCCGCGATGTACTTCGGGTTAAGCACCCGCGCCCGGAAGAGGCGCCGCGTTTCCTCCGCCAGCGTCCGCACCTGCACCCGGCGGGGGTCGGCAGAATCCCCCACGAAGCTCAGCGGCTTAGCGCCCAAGGCCCGCGCGGCAGCAATCATTCCCCCGTGGTAGCCGTAAAAGCAGTCATCGTCAAAGATATCCACTTCCCGGCTGTCCTCATTCTTCACCGTGCAGGAAAGTCCCCCGATGCGCTTGGCGAAAACCTCTTTCGCCTCCCGGGCGTACACCCGCCGCCCGTACGCGTAACCGCCCCACGCAAGGTAAGCTTTGGCCAGGTCGGAAAGGTCTTCCCAGTTCTGATTATCGACCAGGTGGTTAACTCCTGCCCCGTAAGCCCCCGGCGGATCGGAAAAAATCCGGAAAAGCGCTTCCTCGCGGGCGGTAGCCTCGTCCTTCCCCGCCGCCCTTGCCGCGGCAAAAGCAGCCTGAAAATTGTGCCGCACCAGGTTCTCCGGTTCCTCCAGCGCCGCCACCAGGCGCACCGCATCGTCAAGAAGGTGAATCAGGTTGAGGAAAACGTCCCGGAAGAGCCCGGAAACCCGCAGCGTCACGTCCACCCGCGGTCGGCCGAGTTCCTCCCGGGGGATCACCTTGAGCCCCCTTACCCGGCCCGTTTCTTCCTCCCAGACCGGCGCGACACCGAGGAGGTAGAGCGCCGCCGCTACGTTTTCGCCGCCTGTCCGCATCTCCGTCGTGGCCCAGATAACCATCCCCACATTCTCTGGATACGCGCCTTGTGCTGCCAGATACCGGGCCAGAAGCGCCACCGCCAAATTCTTCCCCACCTCCCAAGCCGCGCGGGTGGGAACCGCCTGCGGGTCGACGGAATAGAAATTGCGTCCCGTCGGCAAAACGTCAAGCCGCCCCCGGGTCGGCGCCCCGGCCGGTCCGGGAGGAATATAGTTCCCCGCCAAAGCGCTGACGCAAGCCCCGACCTCTCCCGCCGTTGCCTTGAGCCGCGGCCAGACTTCCCTGGCCACGAAATCGAGAACTTTCTCCACCTCCGGGGCCGCGCGCCCGCAAACCGTCGCCACCAGCGCCGGAACAGTTTCTCGCGCAAAACCGGCCGCCGCCAGGCGCCTAAGACACTCCCGGCATTTTTCCGCCACTTTTTCCAGCAAGGCCGCCCCGGTTGCCCCGAACGCGGGCCACCAGCGCCCCGGCGCCGCCGCGAGCGCTTCGAAATCATAACCGAGCGCCGCCGCCACTGCTTCCCGGAGGGCCGGCACCTCACCCTGGGGCAAACGGCAGAGGCTCAGGAGCATCTCGACCAGCCGCTCCCCCGCCGGCACCTCGCCCAGGACGTGGAGCCCGTCCCGGATGAGGCTGTCGCCGATTTCGTGGAGGTAGCTGTGGAGCCGCTCTACAAAGGCCGGGAAGTCGTTGCCCGCCGCCGCCCGGCTCACCCCCAAATCCCGGTCGAGGGAAGACCTGACTACCTGCTCCCAGATCCTTTCCTCCAACACCGGCAGCTTCCCCGGATCAAGCTCCCGTGCCTCCTGGTACTCCCGGCAGAGCGTCTCGAGCGCCTCAAGCTCCCCGTACCTTCCCGCACTGGTCATTACCGGCACCAGATGGTCGACAATGCAGGCCCAGGCGCGCCGCTTGGCCTGCGTCCCCTCGCCCGGGTTGTTGACGATGTAGGGGTAAACATTGGGCAGCTCGCCGAGTACCACGTCCGGGAAACAGGTCGCCCCAAGGCCCGCGCTTTTCCCCGGCAGCCACTCGAGCGTCCCGTGCTTCCCCAGGTGCAACACCACATCCGCACGGAACTCTTCTTTGAGCCACCGGTAAAAGGCGAGATACTGGTGCGGCGGCGGTAAGTCCGGGCTGTGGTAGGCCGCCTCAGCCTGAGCGTCAAAGCCCCGGGGCGGCTGAAGGCCCACGAAAACGTTGCCGAAAACCCTCCCCGGGACCAGCAACTCCCCCCGGAAGCTCAGAACGTCGCCCGGGGGCGACCCCCAGTTTTCTTTGAGCCGTTCCCGCACCGCCTCCGGCAGCCCGGCAAACCACTCCCGGTACTTTTCTGGCGGGATTTTCCCCACCGCCCGGCGCGCCATCTCTTCGGGAGGCAACCAGGCGCTGTCGTTGGTCATCCCCGCCAGCACCAGCCGGAAAAGGGCTTCCGGGCTCTCCGGTAATCCCTCCACCCGAAAACCGGCATCCCGCAGCGCCACCAGCAACCGGAAGAGGCTGGCCGGCGTGTCGAGGCCGAAGGCGCAGCCGATCCGGTCGGTGCGGGGCGGGTAGTTGTGGAGGATTACCGCCACCCGCCGCGCCGCCGGCGGCAGCCGCTTGAGCCGCGCCCAGTTCACCGCCAGCGCCGCCACCTTCGCCGTCCGCTCGGGGTCGGGCCGGTAGCGGACCAGAGTGGCGCCGGTAAGGTCGTCCCGCCCCACCTCTTCGCGGAAAGCCACCGGCACAGTGATCAGTTGCCCGTCAAATTCCGGCAGCGCCATGCTCATAACCACGTCGAGCGGTGTAAGCCCCTGCGGGCTCGCTACCCACTCATCCCGCGCCGTCACCGCCGCAATCGCCTTCACCACCGGCACGCCCAGCTTAAGGTAAAAGTTCTCCGGGGCCCGCCGGTTGTAAGTAGGCGTGGCCTGGGTCTGGGTAAACATGAGGGTGGAGATAACCGCGTCCACCGCCGGCATCCCGTCTCGGTAAAGGAAATTGGCCACTGCCCAGGCGATCCCCCGGCTGCCAAGGGCCGCGCTCGGCGTGGCGTAAAGGAAGACGGGAAGCGCCGCCGCGCCCCGCGCCTCAATTGCGGCCACTAAAAGGTCAATGAACTCCAGATTTTCGGCCAGCCACCAGCTTTGGTAAAAGAGAATGGCCACCACGGGATTCCCCGGAGCGACCGCCTGCCAGAAGTCTTCCGGCGCCACCAACCGCCCCAACCGCGGGTGGTAAATGCCTTCCCACGGAACCGGCTCCGGCGCCGGCGGTGGTGCTCCCTTCCCGGCCCGCCACAGGCACCAGCGCAGAAGCGCCGCGAAGTTCACGGTCCCGCCGTAACTCACGTACCGGCGCAGAAGGTCGTAATCAGACCCGCTTACGGTGCTCAGCGCCCGCAAAGCGGTATCATCTTCCGCCGCTGTCGGCTGGACGTGCAGCGCAATCCCGCGCTCCCGCGCCACGCGCACCACGGCGTCAAACCCGGGCAGCGACTCGGGCCCGCCCATCAGGTGGAGGAAAACACAGTCCGCTTCCCGGACGGCCGCTAAAAGCGCCTCCTCCCCGGCAGAACCACAAACGTCCCGCCGCGCCCGCGCAACAACCGCTATCTCCGGGCAACTGCGGCGTACCTCCTGCACCGCACGGGAAAGTGGTGCCAAGTCCCCTTCCACCGCCGTGTAAAAGAGAATGCGGACCATCCTACCGCCCCCAAAGCCAAACCAGGAACAGCAGCGCCGTGAGTCCCGCGAAGCCACCGACCGCCGCCCCGGATCGGCGGTACTCCCGCGGCGGCACCAGCAGCAAATCCTGGTACCCCCGCGCCAGAAGTGCGGTATAGAGCTGCTGCGCCCGGTGATGGGTCACTAAGAAAAGCTGGGTTGCCAGAAGCCCAAGGGAGTAGAGCTTTCCCCGCCACGACCCGTAACCGCCCCGCGCCGCCTGCGCCAAATAGATCCCACGGGCAACCCGCTCCAGCACAAAGAGGTAGCGGTAGGTAAGCACCGCGATCTCGAGGGGCAGGGTCGGCACCCCTACCCGCCGCAGCACTCCCAGCACCGCCGGCAGCGGCGTCGTAAGCGCCAAGAAATAGAGGTAGGCCACCGCCGCCAGCGCCCGGAGCCCTAAGACGTAAGCCTGGTTCAGCCCCGCGTCGGTAACGCCGACGCGCCAGGCTACCACCTGGACACCCCAGGAAACCGCTTTCCCCGTGGTCACCACCAGCGCTAGCACGCCAGGGAGCAAAAAACCGAAGGGCAAAAGCAATAAGCGGAGCAAAAGGTGGAACGGCACGCCCGCGGCCAAAACCAGCACCGCCGCAACCAGGATAGCCGCCACCGCCACTGCCGGCCCCCCGGTCAGCACCAACCCCAGCGCCACCGTCACAAAAGCGAGCTTCAGCGCCGGATCTACCCTGTGCAACCGGTTATGGTGGGCCCAGAAGTCAAAGGCGAGGATCATTCCTTGCTCTTACGCCCCTTAAGGTAACCTAGGTAGTAGAAGACGAAGCCACTACCCGCCGCCGCCTGCACCGCGAAGGCCAGGCTCTCGATCTCGCTGCTCGGCGGCTCCCAGAGTGGCGCGCACCAGGGCTTGTAGTCCGGTTTGATGGTGCTTACCACCTTCTCGGCCTGGTCATCCGCGCCGCCAAACTCCGCCCCCCGCTGCGCATAAAGCGGGAAAACCGTTAGCGCCACAACGAGGAGCAGCAAAAGGAGATTCTTAGTTCCCAGCGACACTTGCCTTCCCTCCTTCCGGCAAGATGCCGAGCATCTCGAGCTCACTCTGGCCGTACCGCGCCAGCAGGTTAAAGACCACGAGCGTGAGGAGCCCTTCACTCACCGCCAGCGGCACCTGAGTGACTGCGAAGATCCCGAGAAACTTCACGAAGGGCGCCACTACCGAACCATGCTGCGGAAAGGCCACGGCAAGCTGGAAGGCAGTGGTCACGTAAGTCAGGAGATCGCCCAGTGCGGCGGCAGCGAAAACCGCCCAGGAAAGCCGCAAGGGAGCAAGCAGCCGGTAGACACCGTAAGCCACGAAAGGCCCCACCACCGCCATCGAGAAGGTGTTGGCACCCAGGGTGCTCAGGCCCCCGTGCGCAAGCAAGAGCGCCTGAAAGAGCAAAACGATTACCCCTAAAACCGTCATCGGGGCTGGCCCGAAGAGCACCGCTCCCAGGCCCACCCCGGTCGGGTGGGAACAGCTCCCCGTCACCGAAGGCAGTTTAAGCGCCGAGAGAACAAAGGTGAAGGCACCCGCCAGCCCGAGCAGCATCTTCAGCCGCGGCTCACCCGCTACCCGCTGCCGGATCGCCACCAAGCCCCAAAGGAAGAAGGGGAACGCCAGCGCGTACCAGAAGAGACACCACTTCAGCGGCAGGAAACCCTCCATGATGTGCATCGCGTATGCCGGTGGTGCCACCGCGAGCAGGAGCAAACCAGCCAGAAAAGCAGCCCGCAAAGCAGAACGCCCCATTATTTTCACTCCTTACTCATCTTTTGGTAATCATTCCGAGCCGCACAGCTGAAAAAACTAAAAACCCCGGTCGCTTCACGCCTAACCGGGGTCAAAACGGCACAAAAACACCATTTCTCGACCCCCTTCCCGCGAAGGACGCCGGAACACCGCTCAGGGTAGGTCTCCTGGCTTCCGTTCCTCGCCGTCCCCCAGCCTTCCCACCCAGCAGCGGCTGGGCAGTGGCCAATCCCGGGGAAGGCTCCCGGTTACAGTGGCGGGGCCGCGCAGGATTTACACCTGCTTCCCTATTCTCCCCGCACCCTAAGACAAATTGAGTGCGGGGCACCCCGGCGATTCAAGACCTATTCAGTTTGGCACTTATTATAAAGCCTCAGGCTGGTCAAGTTCAAGAATCAGGCAGAGAATTTGTCAGATTTCAGCAGCGAACGGCCAGCCCTACCGCTAAAACGAACACTTCTAGCACCTCGTTAACCGCTCCGTAAGTGTCGCCCGTCAGCCCGCCCAGATGCCGCGTGAAAAAGGCCCCCATAAGGAGCACCAGCACCAAAGCGGCCAGCGCAAGGTATAAGCCGGCCCACTCCCCAACAAGGAAGGCGATTCCGAGAGCTAAAACCGTCGCGGTTACCGTTTCCCACCACGTAGTATAATCCTTGTAGATCCGCCCCTGGCCCTGCGGCCGCGCGTAGGGGAAAAGAAAGATCGCCCAGACCATCCCCCACCGGCTCACTACCGGCGCCAGTAAAAGGGGGTGCCAGGCACCGCCTATAGACGCAAACAGGGAAAAGCGGAGCAACAGTAGCGTAATCCCGCCCATCACGCCAAAAGCGCCGACCCGACTATCCCGCATGATCGCCAGCCGCCGGGCGGCATCCCGCCCACCCAGACCGTCAACCGCGTCGATAAAACCGTCGACGTGCATCCCACCGGTCAAAAGCAGCCCCAGCGCGACTAAAAGAGCCGCTACCACCAGCGGCGGGAAGACAAGCCCCGCCAGGCAGTAAACGCCCACAGACAAACCGCCGAGCAGGAAGCCGACTACCGGAAAGAATGTTGTTCCCCGGCCCAAAACCGCGGGTTCAAAAGGGACATTACCCACCGGAATGCGGGTCAGGTTCTGCACCGCCAGCAGGAAGGCCCAGAAGAGCTCAACCAGCGACTTCATCCCTTACCAACCTCAAAAGCAAGCAAGATGTGCAGCCCCACCCCTGCAAGCAACGCGAGCAGCGCCACCACGTAAAGAAGTCGTACAGCAGCGCCAATATGTTCAGGGGTAAGCGGTACGAGTGGCTCCCCAAGATACGAGCGAAAGCTTAGAACGCCTTGATAGGTCGCCGGACCACCGAGGCGCACCCCTAGAAAACCAGCCACCGCGGCCTCAGAAATGCCGCTGTTCGGGCTCGGGTGCTTGCGCCCGTCACGCCGGATCGTCCGCCAGACCCGCCGCCAATCTCCCCGTAGCAAAACCGCAGCCAGAATGAAGAGCCCCCCGGCCAGCCGCGCCGGAAGAAAATTCGCTAGATCGTCGAGCCTGGCCGACGCCCAGCCCAGGTAGCGGTATCTTTCGTTGCGGTACCCTACCATTGAGTCGAGCGTGTTTACGGCTCGGTAGGCGAGCGCCAGCGGCGCCCCACCGATAAAAGCGTAAAAAAGCGGCGCCACTACCGCGTCCACCGTATTTTCCGCAACGCTCTCCACCGTCGCCCGCACCACACCTTGCGTGTCCAGCGCTGCCGTATCCCGCCCCACAATCGCCGCTACCCGCTCGCGGGCCAGCGGCAGATTGCCCGCTAAGAGGGAGTGCCGCACCGCCGCCGCCGCCACCGCCAGCCCTCGGAGGGCTAAAGTCGTGGCGACCAGGTATACCTCGGCCGCCAGCCCCAAAACTTGATTCCACCGCGAGAGGGCCGCCAGCCCCAGCTTCGCGGCCCAGAAGACCCCTACCGGCAGCAGGAGCGCGAGAAAAACGCCGCCGAGCCGCAAAGCAAATGGCCGCCGGGCAAAACGGCGGATAACTTTTTCTAAAAAAACGATAACCCGGCCGAAAAAACACACCGGGTGAGGCAACCAGTAAGGATCAGCAATCAGGAGGTCTACTACGAACGCGGCTGCTACAACAATTGCCGTTTTCATCCAGACTTTGCCGTAAACTCCGGGAAGAAAAGCGCTTTCACCCGGTTAACCAACTCGTTAATCAGATGGGGTAAGGGCTCGCCCTGATAACCGATCAGCTCAATTTGCCCGGGGATTAAAGGGAGAAGAATTTTCGGCGCGGGGCAGGAGGCAACCGCTTCGGCCATCCGCGGTGTCACTTCGCCGAGCATACTGTTCGGCACCAAGATACCAAGGGGGCCGACAACCAAATCAACGCGCGGCATATTCCAGACAATGGCGTTCTCGCCGCTTGCCCCCTCGTTTGCCCCTGCTTTCAGCATCGCCGACGTTGCCAGGGCGTTCGTGCCGAGAGCCAGGATTTCCACGTCTTCCGGAAGTTCCCGCCGCAGTTTTTCGGTGATGTGTTTGCCGATGCCGCCTCCCTGACCGTCGATGACTGCAATTCGCATACTCTGTCCCCTTTCAGGGACCAAATTATAACATAGGGAGACAACAGAAGAAAAGGCCTTCGGCGAAGCCTAATCAACTGTCAACATCTTAATTCTTTAGAAATAATTCCCAGGTTGTGTATATCTTTATAAATTTTACGGCAGTTACGAATTTTGGCTTTCGCTGGACCGCAATCGGGATTCGAGTTCGACGATCTGCTGGTTTTTCTTTAAAAGCGACCGGGCATAACGCGCATTCGCCCGCTGTAAACGCCGGTTTTCTTTTTCCAGCCGCTTCAGGAAAAGGTTCCGCTCGGCTTCAACCTTTTCGAGAAGGTGAAGCAGCACCCTCCTGCTCAGCCGCACCTGCGCCAGTTTCTCCTCCGTCTCCCGCAGCCGCACCTTGAGCCTACTGATTTCCTCTTCCTGGAACAAGAGCAAACCCTCCCTCTCTTTCGGCCCAGTTCCAGGAATAGTATTATGCCAAACTGTCAAAATTTAGACGTGTTCCCGGCTGCTCGGTAAAGCCTTTCCACAACCCCATATTCAACCACCACTGTCCCCAAAGGATACCGGCGGTCCGGGCCGTGATAGTCCGAACCGCCGGTTACAATCAAGCCGTACCGTGCCGCTAGTCTTTGGAAAAACTCCCTTTGTTCCGGAGTATGTTCGGGATAAACCGCCTCAATCCCGCAAAGCCCAGCGGGTACCAATTCTTCCAGCAAGTCCGCGCCGTCACTCAGCCCCGGATGGGCGAGCACAGCCGCACCGTTAGCTTCTCTGATCAGGTGAACCGCATCAATCGCCCGAAGCCGCGCCCGCGGCACGTAGGCGGGGCAGCCCCGGCCAAGCCACCGCGCAAAAGCCTCTTCTACCGTCCGGACCACTCCCTTATGCACCAGCAGAAGAGCAATATGCGCCCGGCCTACCACTCCGGAAGCTATGGCGGCGACTTCCGGCAACGTAACCGGAATGCCGTGGCTCCTGAGTTTCGCGACTATCTTTGCCGCGCGGGCCCGCCGCTGCTCGGCCAGCCACGCCAACTTAGCCCGAAAATGAGAATCGTTATGATCAATAAAATAGCCGAGGATATGCACCTCACGGTCGTTCTCTTCCGTGCTTATCTCCACCCCAGGCACCACGGTGAGCCGCTTTTTTGCTGCGGCAAGTGCCGCCGCAACACCCTCGACAGTATCATGATCCGTTATCGCAATCGCCGCCAAGCCCATAGCGACCGCCCGCTCCACCACCTGCTCCGGAGTCTCCGCGCCGTCGGACGCCGTGGTATGGACGTGGAGGTCACAGTACCCCTGATTCTTATCGCCAGACATCACGGAACACCCGTGAAAAATTTTCCCCAAGAACCTTCCGGATATTCTCTTCCCGCCAACCGCGCCGCGCCAGCGCCCCTGTAGTGGCAGGCAAGCAGGAAGGATATTCAAGACCCGCTACCGTTTGCGGCGTCCCATCAAAATCGGAACCCAACCCCACACACGCCACACCGCCTACCGCCGCCAGGTGCTCGATATGGTCCACCACTCTTTCGAGGGTGGGTTTCTCTGGGTCAACAAATTCGGGAACAAAACTAACACCGATAACGCCGCCCCTAGCTGCCAGCGCCTGCACCTGTTCGTCGGTGAGGTTGCGGGGGTGGTCGCAGAGGGCCCGCGCGTTGGCGTGCGAGGCGATCACCGGCATCCGGGCGAGAGCAAGCACATCCCAGAAGCCCGCCGGCGCCAGGTGCGCCACATCGACTACCATGCCCAGCCGCTCCATCTCCTGCACCACTTCCCGGCCGAAAGTGGTCAGGCCGCCGCCCGTCCTGCTTTCCATTACTCCGTCTGCCAGCTCGTTCCGCCCGTTCCAGGTGAGCGTCAGGTAGCGAACACCCAGCCGGTGAAGTACCCGCAGGACGGCCAGGCTTCCCTCCAGCACGTGTCCCCCTTCCACGCAGAGAACGGCACCAATCTTCCCGGCGGCCAGCGCCCCTTCCAGGCTCGCCCGGTCACAGACCGGCATAAGCGCCGCCGCGTAAAGAGAGAGGAAACGGTAAAAGGTATCGATCTGCTCCAGCGCCCGCCGCAAGTAGCTCCCGCGGTGGCAGAGCGCTACAAAAACCGCGAAACAGAGGTAAGCGCATGACCTGCTGTTATCTTGGTTCTACAATGATTTTAATCGCCGTTCTTTCCTCCCCGTCGATCATAACATCGGTAAAAGCCGGAATACATACCAGATCCATACCGCTCGGCGCCACAAAACCCCGGGCGATCGCTATCGCCTTCACTGCTTGGTTGACGGCTCCGGCCCCAATCGCCTGGATTTCGGCTGAACCCCGCTCCCGCAACACCCCGGCCAAGGCACCGGCTACAGAATTTGGGTTGGATTTTGCTGAAACCTTGAGAATATCCATCCGCTTGACCCCCTTACTTAGACTGATGCGTTAATCGCTTCTAAGACCGTTCGTCGAAAAAACTCTTGGTGGTTGCTTTTACCTACCCGTCTTTCTTTCTTTTCACCCAAAACTATATTCGCGCTCCAGAGGAAAATTCCTCCGGTAGCGGGTAGATTAAGATGAAAAAAAACGCTAAATGGGCAGGAATATTCCTGCCCACTGATTAAGAGGTATTTCTTTGCTTCTAGTCAGCTCCTGTTCGGCTAAATACCGTAAATCCGCACGTGTAGAGTTTCCGACCACACCATCCTCAGTGGTGTTCGTGCCCCTCCGGCATGATCTTAAAGTTCTCGACGAAGAAGCAGTAGGCCATGATAAACAGGCTCACCAAGCCGATGCTGATCGAAAGCTCCATCCAGTGCGGGAAGTACCAGCCACCCATCGCCTGGTACATACTGGTGAAGACTACATTCATCCGGTTGAGCATAACCCCAATTACGATGAGCACGGCCGCGGTTACCATTCCCGGCACACTTTCCCTGATATGCTTTTTGGCCAAGAGGATGATCGGAATGACCACGCCGACAACCATCTCTAACAGGAAGAGGTTAGACGGCGTTGAGCCGTTAAACATATCGAGGAAATGACTGCGGTAAACCAGATCCGCCACCTTGAGTACCAGATAAATAACCATCACCCACATGGCAGCCTGGAGGAGCAGCGCCAGAAGCGGTACCTCGTGGCGAAAATCCTTCTTATTAAGCCTTGGACGCCAGGACACCTTCGACCACACACATGGCGGGGCCGACAAAAACCGCCGCGAGAAAGAAGAAAAGGCCGATGAGCATGGACCACCAGAGCGGGTTCTGCCGGTCAATCATTGCGATATACAGCGCACCTAACGCCGACTGGTGGAGAAAACCAATGACCAATCCAGCAACGAAAATCACGGGGAGAATCTTATCGAAAATCTCCTTCAACCGGGGCACGTTAACGCGCTCAAAAAAGATGTGGCCGAACTGGAGGGTCATAACCGCCTGGTAGCTGATCACGCAGAGGAGAACCACGAAAAGCCACGAATGGTAACCCCAGGAAACAAAGGGCCGCCAGAAGTTGTACCAACGACCGAGGTCCATGAGCACCCTGAGTGCCACCACAATGTAACCAAACCAGGCCGTTATAAGCGACGCGCGGGCGATATATTTGTACTGCTTGAGGTTTAGAATGTGCGCCACAAAGACGGTAAAGAAACCACCGGCCGCCAAGGCGATCCCGCACAGGTCGTCAAACGCGATCCAGAGCCCCCACGGCCACTGGTCGTTGAGTTCGTAGCCGGTCCCAGGCCCTGGGTTAAACGGTAAATCATCGAAAGGGCCGTAAGTCCTATTAAGGCAAAGGCCAGTGCCCGGTAGCCGCTTAAAGGATCCTTGCCGTCCCAGTCTTTCCTAAGTTTCTGAAGCCGCCGGCCCAT
>NZ_JBRAIN010000030.1:0-3110 GCF_052743955.1 Thermodesulfitimonas sp. | reverse complement strand
TTAAAGGATCCTTGCCGTCCCAGTCTTTCCTAAGTTTCTGAAGCCGCCGGCCCATCCCGCTATCCAGAGGTAGCTCGCTCATGCCACCCTTAGTCGGAACCAAGTAGCCTTTGTGGTATTGCCTGCAGGCAGCAACGCAGGCCCGGCAGCCGATACATTTGGTAACATCGAACAAGAACCTGTAACCCACTCTCTCACACCTCCAGTTTTCAAAAAAACGTTGGCGCGATACTTACAACCCTTTCCCGGCCGACCTCGCTACTGGAGCAGAAGAAAGCCCCAGCCTTCTGTATCAAGGCTCCGGCGCCTCCCTGCCGTACGGTAATCAGCGCAAACCAGATTAGTACCTACGTCTAACTTCTCTAAACCCACCGTCCTGGCTGCCCGACCCATTTCAGCCGGAACGCACTCCGCCACCGCGGCGGCAACCAGGTTAATATCCGGAATTCTTTCCCCGCCGTAGTTCCATCTCGTTTTGCGGATAGATTCAGGAATAAACCCGCCTTGCTCGTACGCGTTACGTACGGCTTTAAAAAGCCTATCAGCTATCCAGAGCGGCGCCCGCGCGTCCCCCGAAGGCTCAACCGCCCTGGCGCACCACTGAACCCAGCGCCCTTGACAGAGAAGCGGACCCTCTTTTTCCCAAGGCGCTACCGCAGGCAGGAGGAAAACCTCCGCTCCGGGCCAGAACTGCAGAATCCGTTAGCGTTTGAGCTGCAGTTCTTCCTTACTCTTAAACCAGTCAACTAGAACCAGCCATTCGAGGCCCGGGAACCAATCTGTCGCCTCTTCCGTGAGCAGAAAATCACCCCCCAGATAAGCGCACCTTTAATCCTTTCACCCGCTAATAATTCAGCCCCCGTTTTTACCGTAAACCCTATCCGGCATAAAAAGCTAAGGCACCTGAATACCGGTTGCGGCTTACTACCGGTATGCCAGATGCCCGCGCAAACTTACCCAGAAGATAAGCCTCTTCGTTATATAAAAAGTGAAAGATCCAGGAAAATATAAAAGTTATTGCCTTCACTATATCACTCTCTTGAAAAAGTGTCAATAATCACCGCCTATAGCCGCAGGTGAATGGTCCCGGAGCCAATCCCCTTTTTGGCTACCGAAATAGCAAAGCTAACGCCTCCCCCGGTAAAGGTAAATAAGAGGAGAGCCCACCTGGGTAAAGCGGCCCCTCATAAAGTGGGAGCAGCGTTATCGTCCACTTTTATCTCCGAGGGGTTGTGGGCTCTCGCTTCAAGACAAACCCGCAGAATACGTTTGGTTTTCAGTGAAAATCGTCCGGTTCGAGATACGGCCGGTCGATATCTACCATCGCGTTCACCATCAACTCCACCAGGCCACCGTAATTGATCCGGTACTTATCCCAGAGTTTGTAGTGGGCGATGGCGTCTCTGATGGCCCCCTTACAGTTAGAGCAGGGCGCGCAGAGGTATTTATACGGGTATTTATTCGGGTCAAGTTCATTTCTGAAGGCCTCGAGAGTCTGTTTCATTTTCATCCTGCTCGAAACCTTGTTCCGCCACTGCGGGAAATTCATGGATTGCATGATCGCTAAGCCCCCACCGCCACCGCAGCAATAGTTGTAAACGCTGTTGGGAGTCATCTCCCGGAACTGCGGGCAGAGCGCCTTGAGCGCGTAACGCTGTGGGGTAACGATACCCATCAGCCGCACCATGTTACAGGGGTCGTGCAGTGTCACCGGAAAATTATTCCGGCTTGGATCGAACTTGATAACGCCGCTTTTGATGATCTCCCACAGAAGCGGCAGACAGCCCTCGCGCGGTATTTCCGAGCTTGATAAATTTCCGGGCAGGACCCGGTCCGCTACAACTACCAGCGCCTTGGTCGCGTGACCGCACTCACCCACCACGATCTTCTTAACGCCGAGTTTCTGGGCTATTTTGACGTGCCGCTGCGCTACCCGCGCCAGCTCGACATCGTCGTTCCAGAGACCGTAGTTTACAGCGTCGTATCCGACCACGTCGCTCGAAAGCGTCCAGCTGATCCCCGCCGCTTCAAAGATGATCGCAAAAGCTTCTGGATTCTCAGGCCAGGAGAGATACTCCCCAGCGTTATGGATCAGCAGGATATCGGCACCCTTTTTATCGACCGGAATCTTGATGCTCTTGCCGGTCCGGTCGCCGATATCCTCCTCCATGAACTGCACCGTTTCCTTGAAACCACTAGGAGTCATCTGGGTGGACGAACCGATGGTGAGGTGATAGACACAGCCCTTTTCTAAGATTTCCGGCGCCGCGATCCCGAACTCCTGGCTGAAGAGTTTCCGGAGTTCCCGGGCGATCATCCCGTTATCTATGCCCATTGGGCAGCGCTGGGCACACCGGCGGCAGATGGTGCAGCGGTGGCACGACTCCGCAAGGCGCAGCACCGTCCGCCAGTTGAGGTCGATGTCGGCACCCACGAAGCGTCCTAGAAGTCTTCCCTCGGGCGTGAAATACTTCTTGTAGATACGGCGCAGAACCTCGGCCCTGTAGGTGGGCCGGTAGATCTCCTGGCGTCCGCTGCCCAAGTAAGTGTGGCAGGCATCAGCACAGGTTTGGCACTTAACGCAGTAGTCCATCGAAAGGCGGAAAACCTGAACAAAGGTCCAGCTCTCCTGCGGGTCGAAGAGCTTCTGGAGGCCGCTTAGAAACTTATGAACAAGCGCGTCTTCTTCTTCTTTGCTCTTAGGCTTCGGCAGCCCCATATCGGTATGGCCGTCAAAACTTAAATCATACTTTTCCCACCAACTCGCCGGTGCCGGTTTAAAAGGTTCTTCCTCATCGAGGTCCGGCAGCGGCATCAGATCCGCCACGGTGAGGTTGACGAGCGGTTCGTCGCCAGGTCTGGAAATCTCTTTAAGACCAACCTTCTTCCTGGCAGCGGCCACTTCCGCCATAGCTTATCCCTCCTTAAAAATTTATCCTTAAGATAAGGGGCTCCCTGGCGCGCTCATCTCCCTCCTTCCTCCTGCTCCTTTTTAAACCCCTAAATTATTAGAATTTTCAAATAAATTTTCAAATAATAATTTTACATATGCTCATTATATTGATTGCTCACTATATTGATAACACTTTTCCCAAAGCGTGTCAAAGGAA
>NZ_JBRAIN010000029.1:0-17822 GCF_052743955.1 Thermodesulfitimonas sp. | reverse complement strand
ACGTGTTTGTAATGCTGAAGTTCGTCCAGGAGGTAGTCGTTAAGGATGCGGATATAGGTGCCCTTCATGCCTAGTGAGCGCGTTTCAACCACGCCGGCGCTTTCAAATTTGCGCAGCGCGTTCACGATAACCGACCGCGTAATACCGGCCTTGTCCGCAATCTTACTCGCCACTAAAAAACCCTCGTGACCATCGAGTTCCGCAAAAACATGACGGACAGCATCAAGTTCCGAGTACGAGAGACTTCCCAACGCCACCTGAACCGCCGCCCGCTTGCGGGCCTCTTGCGCCATCCTTTCCATCCGCGAGCGGAAGATCTCCATCCCTACGATCGTTGCCCCGTGCTCGGCTAAAATCAAGTCACTGGTACTGAAGAGCCGGTTAAACTTAGCTAGAACCAGCGTTCCCAAGCGCGCTCCCGCCCCTAAGATCGGTACGATGGTTACCGCAAGGTTAGGGTAGGAACACTCCGTATCGGGCTTAAAAATGCAGGTGTTGGTTTCCGGGTGAAAATTCGCCCTTGTTTCTGTAATCTCAAGGAGGGCTTTATTATATTTCGGGGGGAAACCGGCATCCTGGATGATGCCAGAGATGACTCTACAGGAGAAACCGGCCATGAAGGAGTATCCAAGAATCTTGCCCCGATCATCCACCAAATAAACATTGGCGCGGATTAGCTCGCTTAAAACAGCGGCCACCGCGCCAAAATCAACATACTGAACCGATGTCTTTTGCAAAATACTGTTTAAAACCCGCGCCTTTCGTAAAAGGGTTTCCACCGGAAAACCCCCGTAATATCTACAGGATGTAACGGCTCAGGTCCTCCCGGGCCACAATCGGTCCTAATTTTTGCGTCACGTAGGCCTCGTCAATCGTAACTGTCTGCCCCTGAAGCTCGGGGGCTTGAAAAGAAATATCTTCCAGAAGCTTCTCGAGAACGGTGTGCAAACGCCGCGCGCCAATATTTTCTGTTTGCTCATTAATAGTATAAGCGATATCGGCGATGGCGCCAAGGGAATTTTTTGAAAATTCAAGTTTCACGCCTTCGGTGGCTAAAAGCGCCACGTACTGCCGGGTTAAAGCGTTAGTCGGCTCCGTCAAAATCTGCAGAAAGTCTTCCCGCGTTAAGGCTTTTAACTCCACCCGGATCGGAAAGCGCCCCTGCAGTTCCGGAATCAGGTCCGACGGCTTCGTAGTGTGAAAGGCGCCTGCGGCGATAAAGAGGATGTGGTCCGTTCTCACCGGTCCGTATTTGGTATGGACCGTCGAGCCTTCGACGATGGGCAAGATGTCCCGCTGCACGCCGCCCCGCGAAACGTCGGGACCGGTTCCGGTTTCACGCCCAGCAATCTTATCTATCTCGTCGATAAAAATGATGCCGTCCTCCTCAGCGCGCGTAATCGCTTCACTCGTCACCTCATCCATATCTATGAGCTTGTTAGCCTCCTGTTGGGCGAGGATGCGGCGCGCTTCCCGGACGGTAACCCGCCGTTTCTTCCTGCGGGCGGGGAAGACACTGCCCATCAGGTCCTGGAAGTTGATCCCTATCTCCTCCACGCCGGCGCCCGAAAAAATCTCCAGGAAGGGAACCGCTCGGTCCGCCACCTCAATCTCGATATATTCGTCCTCAAGCTCGCCCCGCGCCAACCGCTCCCGGAGCACCTGCCGCCGGTAATCGACCTGGCGCATTTTCTCCTTCGTCTGAAGGTCATCGCCACCCGCGCGTGCAGCACCAAAGATAAGCTCGAGCGGGTTACGCAGGTTTCGCTCCGGGTAGGGCGCCATGATCTCTACAATACGTTCGGCAGCAAGTTCCCGGGCCTTTTCTTCCACAGCAGCAAACTTCTCCTGCTTTACCATCCGGACCGCCGTTTCTACCAGGTCGCGAACCATACCTTCGACGTCCCGGCCAACATAGCCGATCTCGGTAAATTTCGTCGCCTCGACCTTGACAAAGGGCGCGTTGACGAGCCGGGCCAGCCGCCGGGCAATCTCCGTTTTCCCCACACCCGTCGGTCCGATCATAAGGATATTCTTAGGCATCACCTCGTCCCGTAGCTCCGGCGGCAGCTTACTGCGGCGGTAGCGGTTCCGTAGTGCTACCGCCACCGCCTTTTTAGCCTCGTCCTGCCCTACGATGTAACGGTCAAGCTCGGCAACAATCTGGCGCGGCGTAAGACACTCCAATTCGCTAAAGCCCCCTCTAAACTAAAGTTCTTCCACCGTAATCTGTTCGTTCGTATAGACACAGATGGACGCCGTTATCCGCAACGCTTCCCGGGCAATAGTTACGGCATCGTATCCCGTATGGTACAAAAGCGCCCGGGCAGCCGCCAAAGCGTACGGTCCTCCTGAACCGAGCGCCACGATGCCGTCGTCCGGCTCGATCACCTCACCACTCCCCGTGACCATAAGCAGGTGCTCGCGGTCCGCAACCACGAGAACCGCCTCTAACCGACGCAACAATTTGTCGGTGCGCCACTCCTTCGCTAAGTTTACCGCCGCCCGTAAGAGGTTACCCTGCGCCTCCTCCAGCTTCCCCTCAAAACGGTCAAAGAGGGCGAGCGCGTCCGCAACGCTCCCCGCAAATCCCGCTAACACCTTCCCGTTGTAAAGGCGCCGGACCTTGCGGGCCCCCTGCTTGATGATCGTGTTCTGCCCGAGCGTCACCTGCCCGTCACCGGCCAGGGCCACCCGGCTACCCCGTTTCACCGCCACAATCGTCGTTCCCTGAAGCATTTTCCGTCACCTCCCACCCCGAGGTTTTTACGCCCTGGGGTGCGTCTTTTCGTAAACCCGCCTTACTTTTTCTTTGCTCAGGTGCGTGTAAACCTGCGTCGTAGAAAGGCGGGCATGTCCCAACAATTCCTGTACCACCCGCAGGTCGGCACCGCCGTCCAGCAGGTGGGTAGCGAAAGAGTGGCGCAGGGTATGTGGGCTTACCCGTCCCGCCACCCCCGCCTGCGCCGCGTAAGCTTTGATAATATTTCTAACCGCCCGCGCGGAAAGGCGCCGCCCCGACCGGTTAAGGAAAAGAGCGTGCTCTATACCGCCGCCACGTTGCCCGAGCAACAGGGGTCGCCCGCGCTGAAGGTAAGCCCGCAAGGCACGCACCGCGTAGCTCCCCACCGGAACCAGGCGCTCCTTTGATCCCTTACCCAGCACCCGGACGTAACCGCCCGCCAGGTCCAGATCCCCGATATCCAGGCCTACGAGCTCCGAAATCCTCAAGCCCGCGCCGTAGAGGACCTCGAGGATCGCCCGGTCTCGCAAGCGTAGCGGCGAGGTTTGCGCCGCCGCCTCTACCAGCCGCTTCGCCTCCGCCTGGAAGAGGACGCGCGGCAGGCGCCGTTCGCGCCGGGGCGAGGCAATTTTCTCCAGCGGGTTGCCCGCAACCACTCTCTCCCGCACCAGAAACCGGAAGAAGCTCCGCCAGGCGGCAAGCTTGCGGAGAAGCGAATTCCGGGCGAGTCCCCGCTCGTTCAGGTGCGCAAGGTAGCGGCGCACCAGCGCTGGCGTTACCATGGCCGGTGTCAGTTCCTCATCTGGCACTTTAAGTTCCGCCGCGAAAAAATCGATGCCGTCGAAGATGTCTTTCTGGTACTCCGCCACCGTGCGCGGCGAAGCCCGCTTCTCCGTTTGGAGAAAGATCAGAAAACGGTCGAGGTACCCGTACATCTATCTTCTCCTCCGCGGGTTACTACCAGGCCGCCAGCCGCGCCCTAATTCCCAAACCCAGTCCGCGCCGCCGCAAGCTACCCATCAGTCTAAGGGATAAGCAGCTTTCACAGACCTACCTCCCGCCGCCACGCATCGAGTACCCGGAGGGCCCGTTCGGCTAACATGAGGTTCCGCCGCTTCCGGTCCCTGATTTTTTCCGCAAGCGGCGGGAAAAGACCGTAGTTTACATTCATGGGCTGGAAGTTTTTCGGGTCGGCGGTAGTGATGTAATGCGTTAAGGCGCCGTGAGCCGTCTCTGGCGGAAAAATGACCGGTTCGCGTCCTTGAACCAGGCGTGCCGCGTTAATTCCCGCAATCAACCCCGCGGCCGCCGACTCCACGTAACCTTCTACCCCCGTAATCTGCCCGGCAAAGAAAAGCCCCAGCCTTTTTTTACACTCCAGCGTCGCTGCAAGCAGCACCGGAGCGTTAAGATAGGTGTTCCGGTGCATGACCCCGTAACGCACAAACTCCGCGTTTTCCAGGCCCGGAATCAGCCGGAAGACCCGCCGCTGCTCCCCCCACTTGAGGTTGGTCTGAAAGCCTACCATATTTAAAAGGGTCCCCTCGCGGTTATCCTGCCGGAGCTGCACCACCGCATAGGGCCTTTTCCCGGTGCGGGGGTCAATGAGGCCTACTGGTTTCAACGGGCCGAAAAGCAGCGTCTCCTTCCCGCGCGCCGCCATCGCTTCTATAGGCATACAGCCCTCAAAATGGACCTCCTGCTCAAACGCCTTAAGCGGCGTCCGTTCGGCCGTCACCAGGGCCGCGTAAAACCGCTCGTACTCCTCTTCCGTCATCGGGCAGTTAAGGTACGCCGCCTCACCCTTGTCGTACCGGGAGGCCCAGAAGACCTTTTCCATATTGATCGATTCGAGAGTGACGATCGGCGCGACCGCGTCGTAAAAATAGAGGTAATCCTCACCCGTCAGCTCCCGGATCGCCTGGGCAAGGGTATCGGAGGTGAGCGGCCCCGTGGCGATGATCGTCGGTGTATGGTTCGGAATCGCCGTTACCTCCTCCCGCCGGACCGTGACTAGTGGCTCGCGGGTGAGCGCCACGGTGATATAGCCGGCAAAGGCCTGCCGGTCAACGGCCAGCGCACCTCCCGCGGGAACCCGGGTGGCGTCTGCCGCCTGCATGATGAGCGAATCGAGCCGCCGCATTTCTTCCTTGAGCAGCCCTACCGCGTTCTCCAGCGCTTGCGCGCGCAGGGAATTGGAGCATACCAACTCGGCAAAATCACCCGTGTGGTGGGCAGGCGTTTTTTTCTCCGGGCGCATCTCGTAGAGGATAACCGGTATCCCCCGGCGGGCAACCTGCCACGCCGCCTCAGACCCCGCAAGGCCGGCACCGACAATCAGCACGCCCTTCATTCTCCCGTTCCTCCTCCGGCCCGTTCAACCGGTCGCTTATAGCCGCAATCCTTGTTCAAACATACCAGAAACTCTTGCTTGCGCCCCTTTTCGCGCACCAGCAGGCCGTTGCACTGGGGGCACCTTTCTTTGACCGGCTCGCGCCAAGTGGTGAAAGCACATTCCGGGTAGCGGCTGCAGCCGTAAAAAGGTCGTCCCTTCTTGGTATGGCGCAAAACGAGTTCCGCGCCGCACTCGGGGCAAGGGATACCCGTCCCCGTTCGGAGCGGGCGGGTATTCCGGCATTCCGGAAAACTGGGACAGGCCAGGAATTTACCGTAGCGGCCTTGCTTTACCACCATCGACCGCCCGCACCGTTCGCAGACCTCCCCAGAGACCTCTTCCGTCACCTTGATCCGCTCGACTTCAATATCCGCCTTGCGCAGCTCTTCTTTGAACGGCTCATAAAAATCTTGCAGCAACTTCACCCAGTCCGCCTTGCCTTCCTCAATGGCGTCAAGCTTTTCCTCCATCATCGCGGTGAACTGGATATCGATTATCCCCGGAAAATAGGTTTTTAACAATTCGATAACCGTTTTCCCCAGCTCGGTGGGGTAAAGAACCCGGCCCTTACGCGACACGTAACCCCGCTTAATAATCGTTTCGATCGTTGGTGCGTAAGTGCTCGGGCGACCAACACCGTTTTCTTCAAGCGCCCTGACGAGCGAAGCCTCCGTATAGCGGGGCGGTGGCTGGGTCCAGTGCTGCTTTGGTACCAATTCGACCAGAGAAAGCCTTTCCCCTTCCACGAGCTCCGGAAGCGCAACGCCCAACTCTTCCTCTTCAGGAGCCTCTCCCACAAGCTGCAGAAAGCCCGCAAAACGCAGCACGGCGCCGGTAGCCCGGAAAAGGTAGTCCCTGGCGCCGATATCCACCCGCGTTACCTCAAAAATAGCGGGAGCCATCTCACTGGCAACAAACCTTTCCCAGATCAGCCCGTAAAGCTTGAACTGCTCCTCCGTCAGGTACTTTTTTATCGCTTCCGGTTCGCGCGTCACGGAAGTAGGCCTTATAGCCTCGTGCGCGTCCTGGATGTGGGCTCCTTTCGGCGCTACGGCTCGTTCCCTGCCGTTTCCCGCGTACTCCCGGCCAAACCGCGCCGTTATGTACTGCGCGGCTTCCGCAGCAGCGGCAATAGCAACCCGGACCGAATCCGTACGGATATATGTTACCAGGCCTACCGGACCTTCTTCCCCCAACTCGATGCCCTCGTAAAGCTGCTGCGCAATCAGCATCGTCCGCTGGGGGGTAAAGCCGAAGCGCTTGTTGGCCTCCTGCTGTAACGTACTCGTGGTGAAGGGCAACGGCGGCCGCTTGACCTTTTCCTGCCGTCCGATCTGGCAAACGGTGAAGGGCTGCCCCTCAAGAGCAGTAAGAACCACTTGCACATCTTTTTCCGAACGCAACGCCACCTTTTCCTCGCCGCACTTGGCGAGGCGGGCCTCAAAAGGTGGATACCCTTCTTTTTGCAGGCGGGCGGTTAGCGTCCAGTACTCTTCCGAAACGAAGGCCTCGATCTCTTTCTCCCGGTCACAAACGAGGCGCAACGCTACCGACTGCACCCTACCGGCAGAGAGGCCCCGCCGCACCTTACGCCAGAGGAGCGGGCTCAAGTTATAACCAACCAGTCTATCAAGTACCCGTCGGGCCTGTTGCGCGTTCACCTGGTGGATGTTGATCGGCCGCGGTTTCTTAAGTGCCTTCGTGACCGCGGTTTTGGTTATCTCGTTAAACTCTATGCGGCAGGGAGCCTCGGGCGGGATATTTAAGAGCTGGCAGATGTGCCAAGCGATCGCCTCGCCCTCCCGGTCCGGGTCGGAAGCCAGCAGGACCACGTCGTGATGGCCCCGGGCACTCTTGAGCTCCCGGATCATCGCTCCTTTACCCCTGATCGTGATGTACTTAGGCTGAAAATCCCTCTCCACGTCAACTCCCAGCTCACTTTTCGGCAAATCGCGCACGTGCCCCATCGAAGCCCGCACCGTATAAGACTTGCCGAGGAACTTGGCGAGCGTTCTCGCCTTCGCCGGTGACTCCACGATAACGAGTGTTTTCATTATGCTTCAGCCGTCACCCCGTAAAAACCTCAGGATGTAGCAAAACGCCGCTGAGTTTCCTTTTCTTGCTACAAGAAGCGCCTTTTGAAGCTGCGCGGCCCTTTTATGAAGGGGTTTCCCCTTTAGCCATCGCCCGAGGGGTTCTAGCGTACAGTCCCCCGGGAAGCGGGCGCACAAAGCCCTTCAACTCCAGATATACCAAAACCGAAAGCACTTTATGCGCTGGCGCCTTCAACCGCTGGATAATCTCTTCCTGCGTAAGCGCTTCGCCCTCCAGAAGCGCCAGCAGAGCCGTCTCAAATTCGTCGAGTCCCGGCCTGCCTAGATCGGCAGACCCAGAGAGCAGGGTTTGGCCGATTCCTTCCAGGATGTCAAGGCCGCTAGTTACCGGCCGCGCCCCTTGCTTCAAGAGCCAGTTCGGGCCAAAGCTTAAGGGGTTCGTAATATTGCCGGGAACCGCCATCACCTCCCGGCCCTGCTCTAGCGCCAAATCAGCAGTAATCAACGCCCCGCTCCGCCTCCCGGCCTCTACCACCACTACGGCCTGCGACAGCCCGGCAATGATCCGGTTGCGCACCGGAAAATGCCACGGCTCCGGGGGCATACCCAAGGGAAACTCGGTCAAAACCAGCCCCCGGGAAGCAATTTCCTCTAACAATTGCCGGTTTTCCCGGGGATAACAGGTATCAAAGCCGGTACCAAGCACGGCAATCGTTCGTCCTCCGGCCGCGAGCGCCCCGCGGTGGGCCGCCGCGTCCACGCCCCGGGCAAGACCGCTCACCACTGCAACCCCGGCCCCGGCAATCTCTCCGGCCAGCTCTTCCGCAACCACGCGTCCGTAGTGTGAGCAGCGGCGCGTGCCCACAATGGCTACCGCTACCTCACCCGCAACCAGGCTACCACGGTAGAAAAGGGCCGCCGGTGGATCCGGGATTTCCCGCAAAGGGGCAGGATAATCCTCGTCTGCCAGGGTGACGAAACCGGCGCCAGCCTGTTTTAGTTTACCTAACTCTCGTTCGATGTCAAGGGCATCCCGGCGCCTGACCAGTTCCGCAGCCTCTTTTTCTCCGAGTAACGTCGCCAGCCGGGAGAAAGGAAGCGCAAAGGCCTCCCGGGGCGAACCAGCCACGGCCAGAAGATTATGGAGTCGGCGGCTCTGCCCCGGTAGGAGAAGCTGCCAGGCCAGGTAAAAATCCCGTTCTACCTCCAAAGATCGTCCTCCTGAACTTTACGTACCTGAATTTTTACCTTCCGGATAGGCTGCTTCTTCTCCTGCTGCCATGTTTACTTTTTTCTTCGACAAAATATTTAGAATTTTTTAAGGCGGCGCGGCAGAAATCTCTTGTTGGCAACAGAATAGTGCTTTTAAAAAACAAGGAGGTGGAAGCTTTTCTGGTAAAATTGTCTTTCTAATAGAAAAAATAAGAATGCCCTTTCCTTAAATAAAACAACAACTTTAATTTTGGGAGGTATCAGTCTATGCGCTTACCCAGGATGCTATCCGTTGCCGCAGTCGGCGTCACTCTCTGCTTTGCTGCCGGTTGCACCTCCACCCAGACCACAGCCCCAAAAGAACCGGCTAAACCGGCGAATATCAGGCCGAACGTAGTGACCAGCTTTAACCCCACGACAGAAACCCCCGTTATCGCCAAGGACGCCTAATATAGACCCGTTAGCTTCCGTCATCGGCAACGTGGAGATCGGCTCCAAGGTTTACGTGGCACCGTTCGCCTCCGTCCGCGGCGACGAGGGCCAGCCGATTTACATCGGTGAAGGCTCCAACCTCCAAGACGGCGTGGTCCTGCACGCGCTCGAAACCGAGGAAAAAGGGGAACCGGTGGAAAGGAATCTGGTCGAATACGGCGGCAAGAAGTACGCCGTCTACGTGGGCAAGCACGTTTCCCTGGCGCACCAGGCGTAGGTCCACGGCCCCGCGCTGGTTGACGACGGCACCTTCGTTGGCATGCAGGCTTTTGTTTTCAAGGCTCAGGTCGGCAAGAACTGCGTCATCGAGCCCGGTGCCAAACTCCTCAACGGCGTAAAGGTGCCCGACGGGCACTACGTCCCCGCCGGGACGGTGGTAACCACCCAGGCGCAGGCCGATAAGCTCCCGGTTATCACCGACGTTTACCCGCTCAAGAACCTCAACAAAGGCGTCCTCCACGTGAACGAGCATCTCGCCGAAGGTTACCTTAAGGCCCAGGAAGGCGCCACGGGGGAAACCAAGGCGCACTAAGACCAGGCCGGCGCAGGGTGACTGCAGCTAACACCAACTTAAAGGGGCTGCCACTTTTTGGACAGCCCCTTCCCTCTTCCCGCTGGAAACCCATGTGCCGGTCGCCCAACCTACGCTGGTACCGCCAGGCCGGGTTATTTTCTCTTCTACCGGCCCCGCCGATGTGGCCTGGCTTGGCTTATATATGTTCCAGAGTCACCCCGGTATAATAAAAGTTTAAAATATCTCTAAAGCTTAAGCCCTCCTCCGCCATCGCCCGCGCGCCCCACTGGGACATACCGAGGGCGTGCCCCCAGCCGTTCCCCGTAAAGGTCACCCCAACAAGCGCCCCCGTGAGCGGGTCGTAAGTCTTCATGATGTCGGCCGCCGGCGCCTTGAGACGGAAGACGCACCGCACCCAGTCGGCATTACGCAGCACCTCTACGCGCGGTATCCCGTCGGCCCCCAAGCCCTGCACTAAAAGCGCCTTTATTCTGCCGCTAGCAGAAGTCCTTTCAGTAGTGTAAACCTCCGTTACAACGCTGAAATCGTAACCACGTTCCTGGAGCCGGTAAGCCAGCTCGTAAACAGAATACGTCACCCTCCAGTCATAATGGGGATTCTCCGGGTGCCGGTCATACGGGTCAGCCTTACCCCGGATGTAACCGCACCAGTTGCGCCAGACATCCTCGCTATTCTCCGTATAGCCGCCGTCCGAACTGTGAAAATAGGCCGTTACCACCTCGCCGCCGTATTTCAAGACGAGCCCCTCTGTGGCCCTGACGGCCGCTGTCGTTTCCGGCCGCTCAGCATCAAGCCCGCCATAAACCTGATCCATCTGGGTGGCGTAAACGTGGAAAGGTGCATCCTCATTCTCCTGTACCTTCCGAAGTACGTAAGAGCGGGCTGCCACCGCCTGAGCTTTCAAAGCCTCTGCCGGCCACCGGTACGGCATCTCACACGGCACTACGCCGTAGAGATACTCCTCAATTGGCAGTTCGTTAACGAGAAGAAACTTCCCGCCCTGTAACCTAACAATGAGGTTGCCCCTGTACCGCCGCGAACCACCGCCGGTACCCAGTGCAAAATAGTTCCCGGTGGCACCGCTACCCTCCGCCAGGACCAGCGGACCGGCGAAGTTGCGGAGAAACTGACGGTTTTTCTCCACGGCGATAGCGTAAACGGTCTGGCCTACCGCTGCACCGGGCAGAACCGTCAGCGAAAGCCCTAGTTGATCAGTATTAGAGGTTCGGAAAAGAACATTTCCCGTTAATCCGTCAACTAACGCGTAATCACCATAAATACTTACCGCAGCCGGCACATTTGCTGCCAGAAGCACCCGGACCGGCCGGGTGAAGGCACGCGCGGTAAAGGGCGGTACTTGCGGTTGCGGCGGCGCTTCTGCCACCGGCCCCCGGGAAACGGTTTCTTCGCGCGCCGGAGGCTGCGCCGGCAGTACCGTAGAAACGCTCGCCACTAACCAGCTGGCCACCCAGCCCGTCTGCCCCGTAGCCAGCCGCACTTTATACCAGCCGTCCCGCGCCTCTAAAAGCTCCAACCGGAGCCCCCGCGTCATCCGCCCCACAATCCCGTAACCGGTTCCGGGGCCCGTCCGGAGGTTCACAACATCTCCTTTGACGACGAGCGCTCCGGCAGCGCCCTGCCCCGTGTTTTTCTCATTCGCCTGTCCCGCACCCTCTTTCTCAACCTGCACCGCCAAAATAGGCTTAACGAGCCACCCCGCCACCCAGGCCAACTGGCCCTCCCGTAACTTCACCTTGTACCAGTCGCCCGCGCGCCCAGCTACAGCCAGCTGTCTTCCCTTAGTGGCCTGACCTGTTATTGCGTACCCGGTACCGGGACCGCGCCGCAGGTTAACCCGCTCCCCGGTCACCACCACGGCCGCCGGACTCTGAAAAACGCCCCTTCCGGCCGGCGTAGAAACCGTAGGCTTTACCAGCCAGCCGGCCACCCAGCCCGTCTGCCCCGTAGCCAGCCGCACTTTATACCAGCCTGCCTGGGTGTTTACAAAAACCAGCTTCGCGCCCGACGTCACCCTTGCGATAACGGCATAGCTTGTTCCCGGCCCCTGCCGGATATTCACGCTCCCTTTCCCCTGGACCACCAGTTCCGCCGCGCCCGCCGCCCGCGGTAAGAGGAAAACAAGGACACCCAAAAATCCCAACACCAGCCAGGCAACCAGAACCCACTTAACAGCCTTCTTGAGCTCCGTCACCGGTTCCACCCTCCTATGGGGCGCTCTTAAAACGCAAACTTCACCAGTGAACTCAAAATTCCTGCTCTCTTTAACAGAGATTACGTTTTTTGGGAAGAAAGAGCGGGGGTAATAGAGCGCGCTTCTTCAACGCCGGAGCAGTAAATTAATGATAACGGTAAGTAAGATGCTTAAAATGATACTTGTCGCGAGCGGAAAATAGAAGGTAAAGTTACCGCGGTGGAAGTAGATGTCGCCCGGCAGGCGACCCAGGCCTGGAATCTTTCCCGCAAAGAGCATAAGGGCGCCAAGCGCCATTAAAAATATCCCCGTCATAATCAAAAGCTTCGCGAAACCCTGCCAGATTTCCACACCGTCACCCCCTTGAAAATATGCTCCTTCTACACTAGTGATCTATCCTGATTCGTGCGTCTCAGCGCCTACCGAAAGCATTTTCATTCCCGGTGGCAACGATTAATCGTCTGACCCTCGAAAAAAAATCAGCCCTCACCGGCGGTCTTCTGGCCGTCTCTCTTCGGCAGGTAGCGTTCTTTTTCGCTGTAAAGGCAGCCGCAGTACTGCTGCCGGTACATCCCGCGCCGCTTCGATTCGGCCACGCCCTCCTTAAACCCTGGGCGGAAGTCACGGTAAAGAAAGGGCACGCCGTACTCCGCCGCCACCGCCGCGCCTATCTCCCGGATCAGTTCGTGCTTCTGGAAGGGGCTCACTAAAAGGGTCGTCGTGAAAGCCTCAAAACCACCGTGCTTCGCGACGCCGGCCGTCTGCCGCAGACGCAGCGCGTAGCAGAAACGGCACCGCTCGCCTTCCCGGTAGACCACCTGGCGGAAGTAATCTTCCACCGGGTATTCCCGCGCGAAAATAACCGGCCACCCTTCCGCCTGAGCGTAAACAGATAGAGTTTCTCCGCGGCGCTGGTACTCCGTATAAGGATGAATGTTGGGGTTGAAAAAGTAACCCGTCACTGCGTGGCCTTCCGCCTGCAGTACCTTAAGCGGGTAAATCGCGCAGGGGCCGCAGCAGACGTGAAGCAGCACGCGCAAATTTCCTCACCCCGAGTTTATTATCGTCTAAAACGACTCTCACCACAAGACCCCTTGCATCCCCTCCCGCGTGGGAGGCGCCACCCCAAGGTGACGGTAGGCTAAAAGCGTTGCCACTCTCCCCCGAGGTGTCCGGGATAGTAGGCCGGCCTGCATGAGATAAGGCTCGACGACATCCTCGAGCGTCACCACCTCTTCCCCCGTAGCCGCCGCGAGAGTTTCAATCCCCGCAGGACCGCCCCCAAACCGTTCGATGAGTGTCGTGAGGAGCCGCCGGTCGGCCTCGTCGAGCCCTAATTCATCGACGCCGAGGAAATCGAGCGCCGCGCGGGCGGCCTCCTCTGTGACCGTGCCCTCTCCCCGCACCTGTACGTAATCCCGCACGCGCCGCAGCAACCGGTTAGCCACCCGGGGTGTACCCCGTGAACGCCTGGCGATTTCGGCGGCGCCGGCGGCGGTAATCCTAACGTCTAAGAGCCCCGCTGCCCTGGTGATTATCTCGCTCAGTTCCTGCGGCGTGTAGTAGTCGAAGCGAATAATGAGGCCAAAACGGTCCCGTAGCGGCGAAGACAAAAGGCCAGCCCGCGTAGTCGCGCCCACCAGGGTAAAGGGGGCAAGGCTAAGGCGAACCGAGCGCGCCGCCGGCCCTTTACCGATGATAATATCGAGCGCACGGTCCTCCATCGCCGGGTAGAGGATCTCCTCGACCGGCCTGCTGAGGCGGTGGATCTCGTCGATAAAAAAGACATCTCCAGGAGCAAGGTTGGTAAGGATGGCCGCAAGGTCTCCTGGCCGCTCGATAGCCGGGCCAGACGTGATCCGGATATTAACCCCCATTTCGCCCGCGATAATCCTGGCCAGCGTCGTTTTACCTAACCCCGGCGGGCCGAAGAAAAGGACGTGGTCGAGCGTTTCGCGCCGGTTTTTGGCCGCTTCGACGCTAATCCGGAGGATCTCCTTGACCCGCTCCTGCCCGATAAACTCTGTTAGGCTGCGCGGGCGTAATGCAGCCTCAACCGCCATATCCTCTGGCTGCGCTTCCAAAGCGACAACCCTTATCTCACTCACCCACCCTGCACATCCTTCCGTTTTAACAGTAGGTTAAGGGCAGCCCGCAAAATGACCTCTACCCCAGTCACCCCTTCTGCCGTCACCCGCCGTACCGCCTCCTGAGCCTCCCCACGCCGGTAACCCAGGGCCACAAGCGCCTCCACTGCGTCCGCAGTATCGTCACGGACCGGCACTTCCCTTTTCTCTACCTTATCCTTCAACTCAAGGATCAGCCGCGCCGCGGTCTTCTTTCCGATGCCGGGAACCATCTCCAGCACCGCAACCTCGCCCTCGCGCACCGCCTTCTCGATCTCTACCACGCTTAAACAGGAGAGAAGCGCAAGGGCGACTTTGGGCCCGACGCCGCTAATACTGAGCAACAGCACGAAGAGCTCCCGCTCTTTCGCTTCGGCAAACCCGTAAAGTTCAACCCGCTCCTCCCTGAATAGCAGATGGGTGTAAACCCGGCATTCTGCTCCTAACTCGCCGAGCCGGGAGGCAAGGGAAACGGGAATGTTAACCCGAAACCCGATGCCGCCCACCTCGATTACCGCCATGCCAGGCCCCACCCCGACTAATTTCCCGTGTAAGAAATCGAACATCGCCTGGCCCGTTACCGATTTAAGCCTTCCTGCCGAGCGCCGTATGCAGGTGGCAGATCGCCACCGCCAGCGCGTCGGCTACATCATCCGGCGACGGCAGCGCCTCCAATCCCAAAAGCTGCTGCACCATGTACTGCACCTGTTCCTTGGTAGCCCGGCCGTTTCCCGTAACCGCCCGCTTCACCGTCGCCGGTGCATATTCGAAAACCGGACAGCCCGCATCCGCCACCGCGAGAAGGGCCGTTCCCCTACCGTACCCCACCGCCATCGCCGATTCGGCGTTCTTGTTAAAAAAAAGCTCTTCTACCGCCACCGCGTCCGGTTTGAATTTCTCAAGCACCGCCGCAATGGCCCGGTAGATAGCCTGAAGCCGTCGCGTCAGGACCCAGCCGGCCTCCGTCCGGATACAACCGAAATCAACGGCAACGAGCCGTGAACCCTTCTCGCCCCGCACTAAACCGTACCCGGTCAGCGCCGTTCCCGGATCGATCCCCAGCACCAGCATAACCGCTCCTCCCCACCACCTGCTCCCTCAGCCGCCAGCAGAGACAACCCCACTACCAACTCTATCGGCTCTTATAACGCCCCTTTTATACCCTCGCTAACCCCGGCTAAAATCTTCAAGCCGGCTACTGCTATCGCCTTATTCTACATGACACCACTTTACTCCTGCAACTCGTCCAGATTCTCGAGGGCGGCATTCAGCGCGGCCTCGCTCCGAAATTCAAGCTCTTGGCGCAACTCCAATTGTACGGCCATGGGCTGCTTTCTAAAACGCATGGCGCGGTGCAATTTCTCCCGCAATCCCGGAGTTAGCGCTGTTTCCGGAAGGTCCTTCTCGCAGCGCAAAACCCGCTGGTTAAAGCCTAGAGGCCCTTCGAAAACCGCCATCCAGCCGTCTTTAAGACCCAAATGCCGGTACCGCCGGTGTACCGGACAGAACCTATCCACCTTTTGGACCAACCGCAACGCTGCCGGAAGATTCGCCTCAATTCGCCACCCCGCACTTACCGGAAACCGTTCCCGAAGCTGGGCCAACCTAAGGCCAACGAGTTCCCGCGGCGCCTCGCGCTCCGAAAGGAGCTCCCGTTCGCCGCAGATAAACTCCCGCTCCGTAATGACTACCGTATGGGGACTTACCCTCTCTCTCTTCCAGAAAGATAAGGAGCCCGTTGGGGAAGCAGAAAGCAAGTAAAAAACAAAGAGGCCGCCGGCTACTACCAACGAGAGCAGCACCCACCAAAACCTACCTTTCATTCTTTTTCCTCCCGTGGCATATTATTCTAACTCTTATTATGCGCCGCCGGCATCTTTTTCATGTAGATAAAAACTTTAGAGGCTACCCTGCGGTAGCCTCTTCCATCGCCTCTGGTGGGATATCGAAATTCGCGTAAACCTCTTGCACATCATCGAGTTCCTCCAGGGCCTCTACCAGCCGCAACACCCTGAGCGCTTCCTCGCCCGTAACGGGCACGGTACTCTGCGGAATGAAGGTAAGCTCTGCCTCCTCGACCGACAAACCCTGCCTAACAAGAAAATCCTTCACGCGGGTCAGGTCTTCCGGTGCTGTGGTGATCTCGAAAAACTCGTCGCTCGCCTTCAGGTCCTCTGCCCCGCCCTCCAAGGCCAAAAGCATCATATCGTCCTCGCTTAAGCCTACACTTTTCCCGACCAGGATGAGCCCCTTGAGTTGGAAAAGCCAGGCAACACATCCCGCTTCCCCTAAGCTCCCGCCGTACTTAGTGAAGAGATGCCGAACCTCAGAGGCCGTGCGGTTGCGGTTATCGGTCGCCGCTTTAACCAGAATGGCCACACCCCCGGGGCCGTAGCCTTCGTAAAAGACCTCTTCGTAGGCCGCGCCGCCCAGCTCACCCGTAGCTTTCTGAATCGCCCGCTGGATGTTGTCGAAGGGGATGTTGGCCTCGCGCGCCCGCTGAATGGCCGCCTTAAGCCGCGGGTTAGCCTCCGGGTCGGCACCACCAAGGCGCGCCGCCATGATAATTTCTCGCGACAGCCGGGTGAAGACCTTACCGCGCGCCGCATCCACCTTGGCCTTCTTGCGTTTGATCTGCGCCCACTTCGAATGCCCGGCCACATCCGCTCACCCTACTTGCAACAGAGGTGAAAATCTGGAATCGGCGGCAGGCGGAGTTTGTGCTCATTTTGCCGCGCTAACGCCTCGATCTTCGCCTTGACGTGGGACGCAGCCTCTCCGGTGCAGAGGTAATGGTCCAGCTCTTCGTAGCTGAAGCCGAGTTCCCTCTCGTCATTTTGTCCTTCCCAAAGCCCTGCGCTCGGCGGCCGGTTGATGATCGTTTCCGGAATCCCGAGGTGAACCGCAACCTCCCGAACCTGACGCTTAAGCAAATTACCGATGGGAAGCAGATCCACGCCGCCGTCGCCGTACTTGGTAAAATAGCCGATGGCTAGTTCACTCCTGTTCCCCGTGCCCACAACAAGCGCCCGGCGCTGGTTAGCGTAAAAATAAAGGGTGGTCATCCGCAGCCTGGGCTTCAGATTAGCTAAAGCCAGCTCCCGCAGATTTAGCTCCGCGAAGGATTTGCCCGTCAAAAGCTCGGCCAGTGAACGCCACACCCCATCGAGGACCACCGTCTCATACGGAATACCGAAAAGGCGCGCTACAGTTTCGGCATCCTGGACATCCTTCTCATTACTGTAACAGGGCATGATCACGCCTAAGGTATTTTCCGGACAGGCTTTCTTACAGAGTACGGCCACAACCGCTGAATCGATCCCCCCGCTCAGGCCTACTACGAAACCTTGAAGACCCGAGGCCTCAAGTTGCCGCTCTAACCAACCGACCAGCGCCGGTACAAACTCACTAACCTGCAAGTTAATCCCTCCGTCTTTCTTGGCCAACATTATCTTACTACAGCAACCTTGGCGCCGTAAACACTCTCCGCGGTCAAGACCGCAGAATGCATAAATGAGGTCTTCCTGGGTAAAATAGCAACAGACTTCCAAGGAGGTGAGAAGGTGCCGGATATCAAGGGCAACGTAACCGAATGCCAGTACAACCAGAACGTAAAGTGCGCCCCGCCCATGATCCAGGTCGACCGGAACGGCGCCGGGCACGCTGCCAATTCAGACCAAACCAAGTGTGAAACCTTCAAGAAGAAATAGCGTTGAAGCCTGACCACAGGGGTCAGGCTTCAGCCCTCTCTCAAAAACTGTATCCCGGTAGAACAAAGAGATTCCCCTGCCGCCCGAACTAAATCTTCATCTATTGCTGTGAACCGGCGGCTCGATCCGAAACGGTTTATTGAAATCACCCAGATCGAGGTTTACCGCCAGACGAGTCGGGGCATTCTTGTTCTGGGCGTTAACCACAATGCTAGCGATGTAACCTTTTTCAGGCGCAATGGTTACCCGGTAGTGAAAATCCCGGAACTGCGCGTTGAGAAAGCGATTCCTGACCAAAAAACGGCCGCCACAGGCCCCGCCCTTTAGGGCTGGGGATAAGGCG
>NZ_JBRAIN010000028.1:3983-17867 GCF_052743955.1 Thermodesulfitimonas sp. | reverse complement strand
GCTTGACTCGGTCTTTGTTACTTTGACAGTTGACAAGTTCTTGACCTCTGTATTATATCATTCTTAAACACTTTGTTGAAATTTATACGATTTTAAATTTGTACGATTTGGAGCAATCCTCTCGATCTTCACCAACTGACCCTTTACTAAAGAGCGAGGCTTATTTGACTTCGCGATAGTTTGCTTGGTCTCATTTGAGTTGAGTTGCGGAGGGGGGTGCAAGCCGAAAAGTTTGTAGTCTTCCGTTTCCCACAGCTCGCAAACTTAGTTTAATGAGGGAGGTATTGATTAAGCTTATGTCTAAGGAATTCAACCCCCCAGGGCCAAAAGTTCCCCAGAAAGAAATAAACTACCAGGAGCTCCGCATCTATACTGATGAAGAGTTGCAGAACCCCTCGGATGAAGAACTTAGGAATTTCAAGATAAAGCACGATATTCCGAAATGCGAGCAGCTTGAGTCCGGGCCGTGGCCGAGCTTTGTTGCAGATATAAAGCTCGAGGCCTACCGTAGAAGGAAACTATCTGACGACCGGATGCTGACCCCGCGCGAGGTGTGTGAAGACTTGTTGGGCCTGCTCGAGCTTTCCTTTGAGCACGGTGAGACTCACTGGAAGCACGGCGGTATCGTCGGCGTCAGCGGTTATGGCGGTGGCGTTATCGGCCGGTATTGCGACCTGCCTGACCAGTTCCCAGCTATCGCTCACTTCCATACCATCCGGATTAACCAGCCTGCCAGTAAATTTTATAAGACCGACTTCCTCCGCGCGATGGCAGACCTCTGGGAGTTCCGCGGCAGCGGCATTCTGAATATGCACGGTTCCACCGGTGACATCATCTTCCTCGGCACCACGACTGAGCAGCTCGAGCCGATCTTCCAGGAAATGGCCCACCACCTAAGCCAGGATATCGGCGGTTCGGGCTCCGACCTGCGGACGCCTTCCTGTTGTCTTGGTAAGGCGCGGTGCGAGTTCGCCCTCTACGATACGCAGGAGATGTGCTACGAGATGACCATGCACTATCAGGACGAACTGCACCGGCCCGCTTTCCCCTATAAGTTCAAGATGAAGTTTGACGGTTGCCCTAACGGCTGTGTGGCTTCAATCGCGCGGGCAGACATGTCGGTGATCGGCACGTGGCGGGATAGCATCCGGATCGATCAGGAGGCGGTTCAGGCTTACATTGCCGGGGAGATTGCGCCCAACGCGGGTGCGTTTGCCGGTAGGAATTGGGGTAAGTTCGATATCCAGAAGGAGGTCATCGACCTCTGCCCGACCAAATGCATGTGGATGGAGGGCAACAAGCTTAGAATCGACGATAAAAACTGCGTCCGCTGCATGCACTGCATCAACACTATGCCGCGCGCACTCCGGCCCGGTACTGATACGGGTGTTAGCCTCCTTTTCGGTGCGAAGGCACCGATCCTCGAGGGCGCCCAGATGTCGGTGTTGACGATCCCCTTTATGGAAGTGGAACCGCCTTACGACAACATTAAGGCGATTGTGGATAAGGTCTTCGAATGGTGGGCGGATAACGGCAAGAACCGCGAGCGCCTTGGCGAGTTGATCCAGCGGATGGGCCTGCCAAAGTTCTGCGAGGTTCTCGGCGTGCCGGTAATACCGCAGATGGTCTGGAAGCCGCGGGAGAACCCGTACATCTCGTGGAAGGAAGAGGACGTGCCGGGCGGGTTCAAGAGAGACATCAACGATTTCAGAACCAGGCATACCAGATAAGGAAGTATAAGGAGGTATCGCAATGGGTCTATCTACGACGAGATACGGCGTTTACAATCCGGAGAAACCCAGGGAAAACCGGATTACCGATATTGGGCCGCGGTATTACTGGGACTTTTTCCCGCCCATCATCCAGCGGAATTACGGTAAGTGGCTCTACCACGAGATCCTCGAACCAGGCATTCTGATGCACGTATCCGAGACGGGCGAAAAGGTTTACACCGTCCGTTGTGGCGGCATGCGGATCATGAGCGTAGCACTGCTGCGTGAGATCTGCGATATCGCCGACAAATACTGTGACGGCTACGTCCGTTTCACCACACGGAACAACATTGAGTTCCTCTGTGACAGCCTGGAAAAGGTCGAGGCGTTGAAAGCGGACCTTAAGGAGCGGAAGCAGTACTGCGGCAGCTATAAGTTCCCGATTGGCGGCACGGGTTGCGGCATCACCAATATCGTTCACACCCAGGGTTACATCCACTGCCACACGCCGGCAACTGATGCTTCGTCGATCGTGAAGGCGGTTATGGATGAGCTCTTTGACTACTTCCAGAGCATGAAGCTACCGGCGAAGCTCCGTGTTTCGATGGCCTGCTGCCTCAACATGTGCGGCGCGGTGCACTGCTCCGATATCGCGATGCTGGGCTACCACCGCAAACCGCCGATGATCGACCATGACTTTGTTGCGAAGCTCTGCGAGATCCCGACAGTAATTGCTTCTTGTCCGCTCGGCGCTATCTCCCCGGCGACCACCCCGGACGGAAAGAAGACCGTGAAGATCAAAGAGGATCGGTGTATGTTCTGCGGCAACTGCTACACGATGTGCCCTGCGCTCCCGCTGGCCGATAAAGAGGGCGACGGCGTCGTGCTTCTCGCCGGCGGTAAACTCTCCAACCGGAAGAGCCAGCCGCGCTTCTCGAAAGTAATCGTGCCGTTCCTGCCGAATAACTTCCCTCGCTACCCCGAGGTGTGCAAGACTATCCGGAAGATCGTCGAAACTTATGCGACCCACGCTAACAAGTACGAGCGGCTCGGTGAATGGGCGGAGCGCATCGGCTGGGAGAAGTTCTTCGAGTTGTGCGAGCTGCCGTTCACGGATCACCTCGTCGACGATTACCGTCTGGCTTACGACACCTACCGGACCAGCACCCTCTTTAAGTACACAGATGCAGCTTGGGCAGTATCAAAAGCGGCGGGTGGCATAAAATAAGGCCCCCAGGGCACTAAGGAGATGACGTTAAATGTCGCTGGAAGAAATGAAAGCGATCGTGGTAGAGTATCTTACCCAGGCAAAAAAGTCGAAGCATTACTTCAACGAGCTCCAGAAGGCTATCCAGAAAAAATTTCCGGACGCTAGCCTTCGGGACGTAAAGAAGGTATGCAACGAGCTTATTGCCGAGGGAAAGATCACCTACTTCTCCACCGGAAGCACGACGATGTACTGCCTGGCCGGTCGGGAAGGAGAAACCACCGATAAGGGAGAATAATGGCCCTTCGGTGGCGTTGTACCGAATTTCTGTGAACCTGTTAGGGGGCTGCTCGTTGTTGGTGGCGGGCAGCCTCCATGCTTGATCAACGGGAGGGGAAAGATATGGGAAGGGATGACGGTACGTGGTAACGCCTAAGGATGCGGAAACCTTTATTGAAGAGCAGAAAAGGCTGCTGCGCGAGAACCCTGAATGTTCTACGGCGCTTTACAATTTGGGCGTTAAAGCCATGGAGGAAGGCCGTCTTGACGAGGCTGCCGCCTACTTTGAGGAGGCGATTGAAAGCGGCGGCCGGATGTTCGAAGCCTTTGTGAACCTTGGCTACATCTATTTTAAATGGGGTGACCTGGAGCGGGTAGCGCTGGCTAACCAGCGCGCCATTGAAATTGAGCCCCGGTACGCCCGGGGTTATGCTAACCTCGGGTTTGCTTACCTGCAAATGGCCCGGACGGACGAGGCGATCGCGGCGCTAGAAAAGGCGATCGAACTTAACCCCCAGATCGTCCAGGCCTGGGCCAATTTGGTAAGCGCTTACCTGCAGAAGGGCGATGTGGACAAGGCGATTGAGATCGGCGAGAAGTTAGTGGCCATGGCACCTAACTTCGGTCTGGGGCATAACAATTTAGCCTGCGCGTACTACATGAAGGAGGATTATGCGAAGGCGGTTGAGCATGTAGATCTGGCGGTAAAATACGGTTTTCCGGTGCATCCGGAGTTTTTGCAGGAAATCGAGCCTTACCGTTCGGCACGAGAGGATGGAAGTGGTGCTTGAAGAGTTGTTTGCGGCGTACGAGGAGATAAATGCTGCTGCCGACGCAACTTTTGCGAAGATACAGCGTGATTATAGTGCAGCGGTTAGGTGTACGCGCGGTTGTGCCGATTGTTGCTACGCAGTCTTCGGCCTTTTTTTAGTCGAGGCGGTCTATCTCAGAAGCTACTTTGGAAAGCTTCCTGCGGCGGTGCAGGAGGAAATCCTCCGGCGGGCGGAGCAGGCAGAGGAAGAAATCCGCTTAGTACAGAAGAGACTTAACTACTACACTAATGATCCCGTGATGCAGGCCTACGCCCTGTCGCGGCAACGAGTGAGGTGTCCCCTCCTTAACGCAAAGGATGAATGTATGCTTTACCCGCACCGGCCCGTAACCTGCCGGGTTTACGGAATTCCGGTGGCTGTACGGGGCCGAGCCCAGGTATGCTGGAAGGCGAGCTTTGAAAGAGGCAAAGAGTATCCCACCTTCAATCTGGATGCTGCTTACCGGGAGCTTTACCGTTTATCGGCGCTGTTGCTTGCGGAGGCTAACCTTCCTGATGCAGCAGAGCGGGCGTCGCTGCTCATTTCGGTTGCCAAGACGTTGCAGACGCCGGCTGAAGCGCTTATCAGGGGAGAGTTGGCCTAAAAAAGTAAAGGGCGCGTTTGTGGCGCGCGCCCTTTATACCTACAGAGCTTTTACCCGTTAAGCTGGGTCAAGGCTTCATCTGCTATCTGACCCACGGTTTTGGTTACCATTCTACCCGCTTCGTAAATCTCCACGGGTGTTACATCGTCCCGGAGCATTTCCAGGAGTTGCCGCGCTTCAGACCCGCCCATCCGACCGAGAAGCAGGGCTATATAGCCTCTTGTCTGCGGGTTCTTATCCCGGACGAAAGGCAGGAGAGGAAAGAAGATGCGCCGGCGAACGGCATCAGGCCGGACCGCGGCAATGCGCGCGAGCGCTCTCACGGCTGCGGGACGTACCGACTCTTCGGTTAAGAGGGGAAAGAGCTTTGCGATATAGCCGGCAAAAAGGTCTGGTGCGTTGGCGATAACTTCGCCGATGGCGTCCACGCTCCCCCAGTTGGAAGCGCTCGAATCGGCGAAGTGGTTGAAAAGCCCCTGGAAGACGGAAACTACCGCCGTCGGGTCGGTGGTAACCAACGCTCCAGCTACCTTACCCAGGGCTTCGGCGGCCCGCAGGCGGACCAGTTCATCGCCAGCACAGAGAAGGCGCTGCAGATGCCGCATTATTTTTCGGTCGTGGCGGGCCGCGGCGATAACCGGATCCAACTGGTAATCAGCTATCAGCGCTTCAACCTCTCTCTTGGAAAGCGACCCAGCGGCTGTTTTATCCGGCGGCGGTTCGGGAGCACCTGGCCTTGGGGTTGCGGGCCGAGCGGCCCGCAGCTTTTGCTGGACGGCATTTCGGGTCAGCTCTTGGATATCTTCCTGCAGTCTGACGAAGAAGAGGGCGCCTCGCACTCGCCTGTCGCCAAGAGTGCCTTGAGGAACAACGCGGTTAGTTTCGAGGTCGTACCGCTCGACCACCGCCTGGAGGTAATCTTCGTCGGGGAGGAGGTTCCAAGCGAGCCCCCAGTCGTCATTACAAGCGAAAACAAGTGCTTCGCTGAAGGCGGCACCGAGGTTATGCCCCGTAGCATCGTAGGCGCAAACAGCACCGCACCCCGAACACTGCCCGAGAGGCATCGCCCGTACCCTTTCGCCGGGCAATTCCTTCGGTCGTTCAAGAGCAAGACCACAAAAGGGGCAGACCGCTTCCTTAGTTACTTCCTTTTGAAGAGGCTGGTAGCCCATAAAGCCTAATCACCGTACCCTGGTAGCTCGAGAGTCCAGCAACTACTTCCCGGGCTACAGGATTTGCTCGTAAGCTTGGGCTTATCGGCGCCTTTCCCAAGGCCCATTACATAGTTGGTTTTACTAATTACCCGCTCGAAGGCTTCCGAACCACAATCGGGGCACTTGATTTCTACTTCTTCTTTCGTGTCAAGGAAAAGTTTTTCAAAGAGGTTTCCGCACGCGAGGCAACGAAACTCAAATATTGGCACTCTTTCTCCCCCCAAAAAAAAGTTGCCCACTCCGTCTTGTGCCCGTCCCGCTTCTTGTGCTACTCATAGCATATCAGCACCTTGATTGTTTGTCAAACGGGGTACTTGCGGCGGAGGGTCTAAGGGTCCTGGGGTCTAATAGTTTCCCAGCCGCATCCACTGGCCGGGAAAAGTGGTTTAACCGCGTACTGGAGGAGGGAAGTGGGAGTCGAACCCACCCCCGGTCGTCCGGACCGGCCAACGGGTTTGCGGCCCGGGGGGGCACCGGCCCTTTTCCCTCTGGATACGAACGCGCAAGATATTACCAAGATATTACAAAGAATATTCGCCTAAAATTATAGGGTATTCTTCTTCTTAAATTTTGAAATTACTTACTCCTGAAAAACTAAACGAGAGCCCCATGCGGGAGTGAATGATATTTTTCGGCTATTTTAGGCTCCTCTTTGCGGGGTAATAAAATTTAAAGATATTTTTCGCTGAGGTTTGAGAGGAATCCTTAGAGGTTTGGCGAAATTTTTGGTGTAGTGGTTAAGCTTTTGAGGAGGAAAGGACATGCAGATCACGGACGTAAAAGTGCGCAAAGTACTCAACGAAGGCAGAATGAAAGCTGTGGTTTCGGTTACTTTCGACGATGCTTTTGTCGTTCACGATATTAGGGTGGTGGAAGGGAAGAGCGGGCTTTTCGTGGCGATGCCGAGTCGGCGCCGGCCCAATGGCGATTTCCGGGATGTAGCCCACCCGATTACTCCCGATGCGCGCCGCCAGCTCGAGGAGGCGGTTTTGAGCGCTTATAAGAGCGCGCTGCAGCAGTAGGGTTTCCGGGGTGCGAGGCATAGAATCTTCTTAGCAGGTTAATCCTTAAGGAGACAGGTCAGCGTGGGTTTAGCAGCGGTTGTCTTGGCAGCCGGAAAAGGGACCCGAATGAAGTCGCGTAAGGCCAAGGTGCTTCATTTAGTGGCGGGTCGGCCGATGCTCTCTTTTGTGCTTGATGCGGCCGCTGGGGCGGGAGCGGAAAAGATTATTGTAGTTGCCGGCTACGGGGCGGCAGAAGTTATCGCGGCGGTGGGCGAAAGGGCGGAAGTGGTACTTCAGGAAGAGCAGCTCGGGACGGCCCACGCGCTGCTACAGGCCGAGGAGGTTCTGAAAACTTACGAGGGAGATATTATCATTTTGCCCGGGGATGCTCCTCTCCTGCGGGGGGAGACACTCCGGGATTTTTATGCTTATTACCAGGCGCAAGGGGCGCCAGCGGCGGTACTTACGGCTCGTTTTGCGGACCCGGCCGGCTATGGTCGGGTGATCCGGGATCAGGACGGTAACGTTTTGCGTATTGTAGAGCACCGCGACGCCACAGAAGAAGAACTATCAGTTAGCGAGGTTAATACCGGCATCTACTGTTTTAAACCAGCCATTTTTGCTGTTTTAAAGCAAATTTCTCGGGATAACTCCCAGAAGGAGTATTATCTCCCCGAGGCTATCCGGCTCTTACGCGCGGAAGGGGCCCCTGTTGCGGCCTGGGAGGCTCCGGACGCGACGGAGTTTTTGGGAGTAAACGACCGGCGCCAGCTTGCCGTAGCGGAGAAGGTTATCCGGCAACGGGTGGTGGAGAGCCTAATGGATGCGGGCGTCACGGTAGTAGACCCGCAGGCCACGTATATCCACCCGGGTGTAGTTGTAGGACCAGATACGATCATTTATCCCTTTACTTTCCTTGAAGGGGAAACGGTGATCGGCTCCGAATGCTGTATCGGGCCCTGGGTGCGGATAACCGCTTCTCAACTGGGAGACGGGGTAACGGTATATAACGCAGTGGTTGTAGGAACCACGGTAGCGAACGGCGCTACGGTGGGCCCTTTTACTTACCTCCGCCCGGGTACTGTTATCGGCTCAGGGGCAAAGGTTGGCGGTTTTGTTGAAGTGAAGAAATCGGTTATCGGGGAAGGTAGCAAGGTTCCGCACTTAAGTTATATCGGCGATGCGGCAATCGGCCGGTCGGTGAATGTGGGTGCAGGAACTATCACTTGTAATTACGACGGGCAGCGGAAATGGCAGACGGTGATTGAAGACGAGGCCTTCATCGGCTCCAATACTAATCTTGTGGCCCCTGTTCGGGTAGGAAAGGGGGCTTATATCGGGGCAGGTTCAACTATTACTAAGGATGTTCCTGCAGGGGCACTAGGGATTGCCCGGGGCCGGCAACGAAACATTCCCGACTGGGTAAAAAAGAAAGGAAGAGAGTGAGGTAGCGTACCCATGCTTTCCCGCCATAAGAATATGCGGATCTTTTCGGGAAACGCCAATCATAAATTAGCGGAAGAAATCTGCAACTACCTGGGCGTGCCCTTAGGTGATTCGGCGGTTGGGCGCTTTTCTGACGGGGAAATCTGGGTCCGGATTAACGAGAATGTCCGGGGCACAGATGTGTTCGTTATCCAGCCCACCTGCTGGCCGGTTAATGAGAACCTGATGGAGTTGCTCATTATGATTGACGCCTTGCGGCGCGCTTCTGCCCGGCGCATAACGGCGGTTATTCCTTATTACGGCTATGCGCGTCAGGATAGGAAGACTAGAGGGCGGGAGCCGATTACGGCGAAGTTGGTCGCTAATCTTATCACCTCGGCAGGGGCCCGCCGGGTACTGACGGTGGACCTTCATGTCGAGCAGATCCAAGGCTTTTTCGATATTCCGGTTGATCATTTGCCTGCCGGCCCGATGCTGGCACAGCATCTGATGCGGCGGGGACTCGAAGACGTTGTGGTAGTGGCGCCGGACGTTGGCGGGGTGGTCCGGGCTCGTAAGCTTGCCAAGAGGATGGGTGCGCCGCTAGCGGTGATTGATAAACGGCGCCCTGAGTCTAACGAGGCGGAAGTAATGAATATTATCGGGCCGATTAAGGGAAAAACGGCGGTGATGGTGGATGACATTATCGATACTGCGGGAACGATTACCAAAGGGGCCCAGGCGCTTTGCGAGTGGGGCGCCCGCGAGGTGTACGTGCTCTGTACCCACCCGGTTTTTTCCGGGACCGCCGTTGAGCGCCTTAGCACCCCAGCCATCAAAGAGATCTTGGTGACAAATACCATCCCCGTGCCGCCAGAAAAGATGCTTGATAAGATAACGGTTGTCTCGGTAGCACCCCTTCTCGGCGAGGCGATCATCCGGATTCACGAAGACCTTTCCGTATCGAAGCTCTTCGATTGATCGTCACCTGCCCCGTTTTGTATTAGTTCGCCAGAGTTTTCTGCTTCAGAAGGCTTTTGGGCCGGACGGCGCAGATTTTTTATTTTGGCGCTAATGGTTCCGCCAAAGTGTTGGCTCTTACTTCTTACCTCTTTGGCTGCCTGTTGCGAGCGGTGCAAGGTAACGGCGTTAGCGCCGATACTGTAAACTTGCGGGAAGGGGATAAAGCGCTGTTCCCGGAAAAGGCCGCCTTTTTCAACAATGAGCGCGGCGACGGTTTTAGCCGCGGGATCGACCACCAGACCGGTTACCCGGCCCACCCGGAGGCCTTCTTCGAGACTCACCACCGGCATACCGAGAAGTTCTTTGCTCTTCCGCACTCCCGATCCCTCCCTTCGGTAACAAGATATGAGAGAGGGGGGTAGGGTATGCCCTTCTATCGAGACAGACTAGCGAGAAAGGGCCGAAATTAAAAGGGGCACCTTTTTTAAAAGGCACCCCTTTCGCGCGCAACGTACCCTCTGTGCCATTTCTACGCTGCCTGGATTTACCCTAATTAGCTCCCCAGTCTTTTTACTGTTGCTGCTGTTGTTTCTGCTGTTGCTGAGCGGGAGCTTCAGCTTTCTTTACCGGGAACCAGTGGCAGTTGTTGCAATAGGTACCCGTGACGTTCTGCCCAGGCTTCGGTGGCTCAATGCTGTGGCACGCGAAGCAGTTAAGCAAGCCCTTCGTCTTCGCGGCATTGGCGTGTTGCGACATGAAGTTGCTGCCGTGGAAGGCCGGCCGCTTCAGGTGGCAATCATAGCAGAGCGGGGTGGCGCGTTCGAAGTCGATGATCTTGTCGCCGGTCCCGGACTCAGCAAACTTCATGCCCTCGCGGTTAGCGTGGCAACGCGCGCAGAGATCAACATTCTTGCGGCCTTCCTTCCCGTGGATGGAGAGGAAATCGGGCCGATCGTGCAAGGGCGCGCTTCAGTTCTGCGGATCGCTGTGACAAGCCTTACACGGCGTGTTGGGCTTCGCGGTCTTGTGACAATCGAGGCAGACCCACATCGTCGGCTGCCGTGCTGGAATGGTGGCTACCCGTTCGACACTTTGCGGCGTCCAGTCGGCATAGTTGGTGAAGCCGGGCCGCGAAATCACGTTCCGCTCGGCAATCGCCGCGTGGACCACCTGGAAGTGGCAGTCGGTGCAACCGACGCGCGCCTTATCGTGCAACTCGTGCGGCACAATAAGGTCATTTCTGTATTGACGAATCCAGCGGGCCGGTGATATAAGAAAGTGACGGTGTCTTAATGAGGAGGTAGAGCGTGCTTAGCATTTCGAAGATGCTTTCGGGCCAGGAAGAAGCGGGGGACGCGCTGCGTTACCACTTTCGGGAGCGCCCCGTGGGCCCGGTGGTAGTCTGGAACTCAACCCGGGCGTGCAACCTCCGCTGCCGGCACTGTTACGCGAGCGCTACGCCGGGGCCGGCGGAGGGGGAGCTTACAACGGCGGAGGCGCAGCGCTTTATCGACGGGTTGGCGGCGGCGAATGTCCCGGTACTGCTTTTCTCGGGTGGGGAGCCGCTGTTGCGGCCTGATTTTTTTGCCCTGATAAACTACGCGCGGGAGCGTGGTATCCGGCCCGTCATCTCGACTAACGGGACGCTCATCACGCGCGAGGTGGCCCAGAGGATTAAAGAAGCCGGTGTCGGCTATGTTGGTATCAGCCTCGACGGACTGGAGGAGCTTAACGACCGGATGCGAGCGGTGAAAGGCGCCTTTAAACTCGCACTTGCGGGCATCAAGAACTGTGTGGCGGTAGGGCAGCGCGTCGGGCTGCGGTTCACGATTACCAGGGAAAATTACCGGGATGTTGCGGCGATTTTCGACCTGGTGGAACAGGAAGAAATAAACCGGGTCTGTTTCTACCACCTCGTGACGGTAGGCCGCGGCCGGAGCCTGCAGGAAGAGGACCTGGACCCGGCGACGAAGCGCCAGGTTGTGGACCGCATCATCGAGCGGACGGCGGACTTTGTCCGGCGCGGACTGGGGAAAGAGATTCTCACCGTCGATAACCACGCGGACGCGGTTTACATCTACCTGAAGCTGCGCCAGACGAATCCGGCGCGGGCCGAAGAGGTTTACGCGTGGCTTGCGCGGACCGGTGGCAACCGGAGCGGCAGCGGTATCGGGGCGGTAGACTGGTTCGGCAACGTTTATCCCGATCAATTCACCCAAAACCACCCGCTCGGTAACGTGCGGGAGAAGTCTTTCGGGGCGATCTGGTACGATGAAAATAACCGGCTTCTTAACCAGCTCCGCAACCGCAAACCGCTCTTGAAGGGGCGTTGTGGCGCCTGCCGCTGGCTCGAAATCTGTAACGGCAATTTCCGGGCCCGGGCGGAGGCGGTTTACGGCGACTTCTGGGCGCCCGACGCAGGTTGCTACCTTACTGATGAAGAAATAGGTGTAGCGGGTTAGATTCACGGTTTGGGTTGAGGCGTTGGGCGGCAGAGGCTGAAGTGCCGGGCGGGTTAGTCTCCCGATGCTCAACCTAGGTGGTGCCGGTTACATTTTAAAACAAGCGGCCCCGGTGCAGGGCTAATCTCTGCGACCGGGGCCAGTTTTTTTAATAAAGTAGGCCGGGATAAAACCAGCGGCTTTTATAGCCTGATTATTCATAGCTATGTAAACCGCTCATCAGGTACTTCACGCCGATCAAAGTAAAGAGGACGGCGATAAAACCGAGGAGAGCGAGCCAGGCGCCCCGCCGCCCCCGCCAGGAGCCCTGCGTCCAGCCGTGCAGGTAGAAGGTGTAGACAATCCACGTAATGAGCGCCCATGTTTCCATCGGGTCCCAGCTCCACCAGGCGCCCCAAGCCTCTTCCGCCCAGACCGCGCCGGTAATGATGAGGAGGGTCTGGAAGGCGAAACCGAAGGCAATCGTCCCGTAAATCAGGCGTTCGAGGCGGCCGGTTTCGGGAATCAGCGCCCGCAACCCCGCTTCCGGTGCACCGGGTCGGTCCTTCACCAGGTACATCGCGCCTAAGGCGCAGGAAAGGGCGAAGGCGCCGTAGGCCAGGATGGCCGTGGCGACGTGGAACTGGAGCCAGTAGCTTTACAACGCCGGGACCAGGGATTCCGGAGCCTTTTTAATGGAAAAGCGTAGGCCATGAGGCCGACGAGTACTGGGGTGGCAAAAATCCCCGTAGCGGTGATGCGGTAGCGGAGCCCGACGATGAGCGTGCCAATGGCGATACCGAAGGTCATGAGGCTTGATAAATTCGTAAAGGTTGGCGAAAGGCCAGCGCCCGGCCGCTATGCTCCTGGTGGTGAGACTAACCAGGTGAAGGAGCAGGCCGGCGGCGGTGAGCCAATAGCCGAGTTTAGCGGAGCGTTCGCTCCGCGTCCAAAAAAGGAGAAGAAGGCCGCTAGCGAAAGAACGTAGGCGATGAAGGCGAGGGTGAAGCAATTGCTTTCGATGGTGTACACGGGTGAAACACACCTCCCTTGGTTTGACGGTATAGTTTAAATCTGCGTAGCGGGCGCGTTACCGTTTTGGTTTTGTACCGGGCCACGCCGCCGGGGGTTAAAGATGAGGTAAGCCATGACGCCGGCGGTGGCGAGAGCAAAACCGGTGAAGGTGTACGGTAGCGCCGGGTTTTGCTTTACGAGAAGGCCCGTACAAAGGGCAAAAGCGTCAAAGCTAAGGGTGCCCCCGGGAATCTGCTCTTCGCGGCCCACCGGGACGAGGCCCATTTTTTTACCGGCCTTTTTTACTCGTAAAGGACGTAGAGGACGTGAGGGTTACGCGGCTGCTGCGACCGACTAACCGGGTTCCCGTTAGGATCGTAGGCGAAGTCTGGGTAGAAAATGGTAAGCAGCAGGTGGCGCTGGTCGATGGGGTACGGCCGTCTATCGGGCACGATTTCGAAAGGTAACGTTTTCTTTTCTACAGTAAGGTGCCCGCGCAGGAGCCAGTTGTAATCCATTTGGTATATTTTGGCGCCACGGTAGCGGAGGGGGTGGTTAACAGAGATTGTGGCTTCCCGTACCGGCCGGCCATTTTCGAACAGGATGCACTGAGTGACGAACTGTTTTGGCGTGCCGTCCGGGTAGTAAGTAATTTTAAAGTCCTTTATCTAGAGGTCGAAGGGGAACCCCTGGGTGGTGAGCGCCACGGTTTGGCCCGGTGGCCCGAGCGCTCGGCCTTCCTTAAGGACGCGCGGCGTGAAGATCAACGTTATAAGGATGAAGATCAGGGCGACGTGAAGGACCGTTAACCCCCAGGCGCCCAAGCCCCGCTTGGAATCGCGCCGGCTTAAACGCAGGGCGAACTGGCCTTGGCAGTAGGTACAGATAACCAGACTGATGACCAGCCAGATCTCGGCAGCGGCAAACCACCAGGAGCGGAAAAGGTTGTTAAGTCCTAGGGATAAGATTAGCTGCCCTACGTTCGGCCCATACTTTTTGGGTGTAGAAGAGCGGGTCGTTCGGGTTCTGCGGGATAAAGGTGCCGATGGCAGAGACGATGCCGAGAAAGGCAAGCACCGTAAGAACGGCCCGAATAGAGGTAAAACGATCTTTAATCCTGCCGAGAATTTTAGTCCACCTCGCTGTTTTAATTAAATGATTTTACTTTTTCAGCGTAATTCCTCCTCCTGGGCCAAGTCAAGATTAACT
>NZ_JBRAIN010000028.1:0-3883 GCF_052743955.1 Thermodesulfitimonas sp. | reverse complement strand
AAAAGTACACTAAAGCGACTCCCGCCGGGTGTTGGCCGGGGGTACCATGCTGTGGAGGGCTACTGCGGCTTCCTGAAAAGTAAGAACTTTTTCCAGGAGGTAATTCAATGGCTTACGGGATCGTGTGGGTGACGCGCAGAGCACGGACGACTCTTCCTGTTAAGATTCGACAAGCACTCGATACTGAGGAGGACGATTCGCTCGTGGTAACGGTGGAAGGTAAAGAAATCTGTTTCCGAAATCCGGAACCTTTTCGGCTGCTGAGAAGAGCGATCCCGTCTGGAGGATGATTAGCATTGGTAGAAAACGTTGAAAAAACGCCTTCCCTCTTGGCCCGGCGCAGTCACAGTCCGGCGTATCTATGGCTCAAGAATTTCTGCGGCCTTTGCAGGTGTGGTTAGAGCGTTTTCTTAATGGCAACAGGAACGGTATAACAGTCCTGTTTAGTCCATTGTCCGATATTCGGAACGGTGATGCTGGTAATCTTTACGCCGGTAGTATAAGGCGAACCGTCGGCAGTAGTTACAAGTATTCCCCGGCGCTGGTAGCCGCGCGGGATTGCTCCGTGGCAGCAAGCGCAGCCCTGTTCGTGGACGTAGCCCCGGCTTCCTTTGTACAAGACGTGAAGGTTAGACCCTGCACCACCAGAGAACTTTTAGAGATATAGTCTGAAACCCCGTCACCCGCGTAGAAGTTGTAATCGTGGCATAAGAAGCAAAGGTGGTTACTGGTGTCGGTGCCGCGCTTTCCTGTAGCGCCTGCTTGGCTAGTGTCCGGGTTCCAGGGTGCTTTCAGAATGAACGGATAGGCGGAGCCGTGCGGTCCCTTCCCAGCAGCAAGGCTAGTGGTGTGGCAGTCGGTACGGTACATCCGGCTGTCATTCGTCCAGGGGCTCACGAACTTTCCGTAGCCGGAAGGCATCTTGCTTGTTCCCACCACGGCGTGGTAAGAAGGATTGTTCGGGTTGAACTCCTTTGTCTGGTCGGTTTCGGCAAAGCCCCCGCTTGGCGAGGTCGGCTGGGTCGTACCGTAGCCGTACGGTGAATGGCACTTAAAGCAGAGTTTGTACTCGTAGTCTATCGGGTTTTTGAAGGTATAGCTGGAGGCTGTGGTCCAGGCACTGGTGAAGCTCGGCGCCACGCCGGAAACACCCTGGATCGCTGGCTGGGCGGCGGGGGCAGTACCGGTGCCACCAGCAGCCTGGTGCACGTCGTGGCGGTCGGCGCACTCTGCGTGGCGGTTGGTGAGCGGCACGTTGTTGTAGCTTTCTGTATCACTGTGCCGCCCAGAGTAAGCCAGGGTCAGGTGGTAGGAGGCGTTGGCCGTGCTGATCGCGGTGCGGATATCGGGCGCGCCCCACGTGTTCCCGGCCTTGTGGCACCAGAGGCACTCGCCGTCCGCGGTCTGGGTGTCCTCCGGGTACTTCTGCAGCAGCGGGTAATCGGAGCCGTGGCTGTTATGGCAATCGGTGCAGAGGAGCGGTTTCGTGCCGTGGGCGCTCGTCGGGTAGTTTGTTTTGTGCCAGCCGCTCGAATTAGTGGTAAAGTCAACGCGGGTGATTGGCGGGAAGGCGATGTCGTAAAGCACAAACGCGGTGGTGCTCGCTTTCGCGGTTGGTGGGCGCACGCGAGGCAAAAATCCGTAAAGGTGTCAACGGTATTGCCGATACCGTTATCCTGAAGCGCGTAAACCCGGCCCATCACCGACTTGGTGTTGTCGGGGTTCGCGACCTGAGAAAAGGTGGTGGTCGGGTCGGTCAGGGTAGCCGCGCCGACAGTGTGCGGGCCGTGGCAGCTGGAGCACTCCACCTTGGCGCCCGTAGTCCCAAAAATGTCGTGGTGCGAAGCCTTGGCGAACTCCGCCTGGATGTTCCGCCCGCTCATCGAGTTGGCCGTGGTGTTATGACACTTGAAGCAGAGGTTTTCCTCCTGTCCGGCCAGAAGGCGCCGCAGGTCCGAGGCGTGCTTATAGTGGCAAGTGGCGCAGGTAACCAGCGTTCCCGATGGCGGCTGCAGCGCCGCCTTGCTCGTGTTGTAATGGGCGGCGAAGCTGTTCCGGTGGTTCCCCAAGGTGTAGACCCAATAGCTTACCGTGGGGTCTTCGACGCTCGGGAAACCACGGTCGACGCTGCCGTGGCAGGCGAGGCAGAAGTTGGGTCCCTGGTAGTAACGGGTGGTGCCGTCGAAGCTGTTCAAAAGGCGCGGATAAACGGCGCCGGGCACTGACATGTCCCCGTGCGGGTTGTGGCAGTCGATGCACTCGAGCACCTCCCCAACCGCTGGGTTGCCGGTATTTTTTACCGGGTGAAAGTAAACCGCGCCCGAGGTGGTCCCGAAGCCGAAGCCGTAGACGGCGCGGGTAACGCCGGTGCCGTAGATGTCCACTTCGGGCACATAGACAACGTTGAAAACACTCGCCGTGCCGTCGTGACAGGTGAGACAAAGCGCGGTGGTATTTGTCGCCGCCCGGGCTAAAAGGTTAGGGCCGGTGGCGGCGTGGGCGACATGGCAGGCGGCGCAGCCCGCGGGGAAGTTATCGTAAGGCCCGTGCGGGTTATCGTACGCCGCTGCCGGCACCGCTTGGTAAGCAATACTACTGCCTAAAAAAGGCGGCCAGAAGAAGCAGGAGAAAAGGAAAAGCTTTAAAGCGTAACAAGGAAACCCACCTCACAAAAAACCAAAGCATTAAAGATTTGGCGCCGGGTAACAGGGATAGCCCGGTTTTTAGGGGACCAGAAATTTTAAGGTTCTGGTAAAACAACACCTATCTCGCGAATAGGTTGACACTCCAGTAGCCTTTTCTTTAGGCTTAGGCGGTAGAAGCGTCTTTATTGGTACTGGTTCCTAAGAGTTTACCGCTCCCCTCTACTTTTGCTTAGTTCTACCCGCAGCGGCAGGTTTACCTGCGGCACACCGGGCGGCGGGTCAAGGGTGACGCCTTCGGTCCGCGTTACCAGGATACATCCGTCGGCCGGCAACTCCTTTTTCGGGCTCTTAACTAACAGGCGGTCGCCGGGTCTGACCTCCACCCAGGTTTCGCTGCTGCACCATGTTTCCCCGTTGTCAGAGGAGAAAGCTGCCGCGACGCATGCGGGGACCCGTACCCAGATTTTGGGGTCGCTGTAGTCGGTGGTCGGGTTACCGAAGGCGTCAAATGCCCGGATGGTCACGCGCTGCTCGCGGCCAGTTTTCACTGTAGCGGGCTCAAAGCCGACGTAACGGGCGGGCCCCGGTACTACTTCGGTGGTGCAAAGGTTGGAGGCACAGACCCGCTTCGGCGGGCACTCCGGCCCCCGGAGGTCGTCGTAGGAGAGTACCGCCTGCACCCGAGTCGTTCCTGGGATGGTGCTGGCTACCCAGAGCGCTTTTAACTCCCCGTGCTCTTCTACGCGGCCGGCAGAAACGCCCATGGCGCGCCCCTGATTCATAACGTTCGCGTGGGCGGCCCCCTGCCAGCGGCCTGGATGGTGTTTATCTTTAAACAGTTTAAAAGTAGGACTGTCAACCGTTTCGAAGACGATCCGGGCCTGCCAGTCGGTTACCGGTTGCCTGTTCTGGTCGGTTACCGTAGCGGTGAGTTCGATATCGTTGCCGCCCGTCACCGTGCGGTTTCCGGAGGCGCGGAGGGAGACGTACCATTTGAGGGCGCGAATGGAGGTAGTATCTACAACCGCAGGAACGTCAGCCCCCGGCGGGTAGTACTCTACCGCGATTTGGCCGCTGCCGTGGCGGTCAGCCGTAAGGGTGGCTTCCGCCGTTCCGTTACCGGTGATGACGGGATCGCGGAACTCACCGAAGGCTGCGGTAAAGCGGATGATAGAGATCTCTAGAAAAAGTCGGGCTTTCGGGGTTCTTCATGTAGCACTACGGCAGGAAAAGATAAA
>NZ_JBRAIN010000027.1:0-18409 GCF_052743955.1 Thermodesulfitimonas sp. | reverse complement strand
ACTTATTCCTCTAATGTATCCTGTTACCCCTACTCAAATTTTACTCGAACGCGGCTCATCCAGGATAAGTATTACCCCTACCACACCATTACCATTATACAAAGCACAAACCCCCTTTTATTATTGTCTGGCCGCGGCAAATCTCCTTATTCACCAAGCGCCCGGGCCGCAGCCACATCCCGCCGGATCTGCTCCACAAGTTCCGCAACCGACCGGAAGCGGCGCTCTTCGCGCAGCCGCCTGGTAAAGGTTACCTCGAGCCGCTTACCGTAAAGGTCGCCGTGGAAGTCGAAGAGAAAGACCTCAACCCGCCGCCCGGCCGGAGCATTACCCGCGAAGGTCGGGCAGATGCCGATATTAGCCACCCCAAGAAAAACCTCCCCGTCAACCACCGCTTTTACCGCGTAGACCCCGTTGGCCGGGACCAAAACCTGGGAATCAACCTCAAGGTTCGCTGTCGGGAACCCGAGTTCGGTTCCCCGCTTCGCACCCGACACCACCGTTCCGGCGAACACAGGATAATAACCAAGGTAACGCCGCGCTTCCTCCACCTTTCCCGCCGCAATCAGACCGCGAATAAGGGTAGAAGATACGGGCTGGTCGTCCACCAGCACCGGGGGGATCACTTCAACCGTAAAACCGTACCGCGCGCCGAGTTCCCGCAGGGTCTCAAGCGTTCCCGCACCCCGGTGGCCGAAGGTATAGTTGTAGCCGACAAAAACCGCCGCCACACCGATTTCCGCGCAGAGCACCTCGCGGACAAACGCCTCCGGCGAGAGCAGCGCAAATTCCCGGGTAAAAGGGACAGCGAGCAGGATATCCACGCCAAAACTGGCGATCAAGCGCTGCTTAAGCTCGGGAGCAAGCAGAAGCGGCGGTGCCGCTTCCGGGCGCAAAACCATGGCCGGGTGAGGCTCAAAAGTGAAAACTGCTGCTGTTCCCTGGTTCTGCCGCGCATACTCTACCAGTCGCTTAATCAAGCGCTGGTGCCCGAGATGAACCCCATCGAAATTGCCAAGTCCAAGGCAAATCTTCCGGTATAGGTGCCGTAAGCCATGATAACTGGTCAGAACCTGCAAGATCGAACCTCCCCTGCCCTGAAAGTTAGGAAGCATAAACCCAAACCGGTTTGAAGGCGATTTCTTCGTTTGCGGTCAACTCCAAACGGGCAATGGCCAAAAGGTCCTGCCCCGCCACGAGTCTGACCAGCGCACCCGGTTCCAAAGCGCCGCCAAAATCCACCGTACCCGCAGGGTAGAGCCGGCCCCCACAGCGTACCGCCTTAACGGCCGAAGGTTTCACCACTACCGCGGGAAGGTGGGCTAGAGCCTCAGAAACCGGAATAACAGCCTCCTCCAGCCTCCCCTCTGCTTTAAGCGCAGCCAACTCCTCCAAGGCATAGGCTGCCCCTACCTCAAAGCAACCCACCCGCGTCCGCAACAGGAAGCTTAGAGTCGCACCGTAGCCTAAGGCTTTCCCTATCGCCGCAACCAAGGTTCGGATGTAGGTCCCCTTAGAGCAGGCAACGTGAAGAAGGGCGCGGGGGTGCTTTTGTCCCCATTTCCCGTCCAAAAGCCGCAGCGAATAAATTTCAACCGTCCTGGGCGGCACCTCCACTACCTTACCGGCCCAGGCCAGTTTGTAAAGCCGTTCGCCCTGGTAGTGCACCGCCGATACGGGCGGCGGCACCTGATTTATCCGTCCCGAGAAGGACGGGAGGACGGCGGCAACGTCCTCTGGTCGCAAACCGGAGGCATCCCGGCAGGCGGTGATCCTGCCCCATGCGTCCTGCGTATCGGTCTCAATCCCGAAGACGGCTTCAGCCCGGTACTCTTTATCGTCCGCGATGAATTGGGCCGCCCGCGTCGCCCGTCCAAGCAGCAAGATAAGAACACCAGCCGCGCCAGGATCAAGGGTTCCCGTATGGCCAACCCGCTTCAACTCAACCAACCTGCGCACCCAGGCCACAACATCGTGCGACGTCATTCCCGGCGGTTTTAAAACGTTAACCACTCCGTCCACCGGTGCCGTCACTGCCCTTCTTCCCGGACAGCGGCGACCGCCGCCTCGATTACCGCCGCTTTAACGCGCTCCAGTTCTCCTTGGACCACCGCACCGGCCGCCCGCGGGTGACCGCCCCCGCCAAACTGAGCGGCCAGCCGGCTCGCGTTAACAAAATTCTTCGAGCGAAAGCTTACCTTTACCCGGCCATCATCCATCTCCCGAAAGAAGAGCGCTACTTCGACCCCCTCGATCATCCGGCCGTAGCTCACGATCCCGTCAGTATGCTCGTCCGCGAGCTGAAGCGCTACCGCTACCTCCCGCGGCAAACTCATCCAGGCGACCCTGCCGCAGGGGCTACGCTCGAGCGTGTTGAGCGCCGCTCGCAATGCTTCAATACTTTTGAACGGTTTCTCTTCAAAGACCCGCAGGCTGATCTCGCGCACGTTGGCCCCAGCCTCGATAAACTCCGCCACGCGCCGGTGGGTAGCCGCAGTGGTCGTCTCGTAGCGGAAGCCACCCGTATCGGTCGCCACCGTCACGTAAAGACAGGTGGCAATCATCATGTCGATCTGCCAGCCAAGAAGCTTCAACAGGTCGAAAATAATCTCACCCACCGCCGCCGCCCCGGGATCGATAAAATTGAGATCCGCGTACGCCGCTGCCGATTCGTGGTGGTCGATTAAGATTGTCGGTACCCCGGAGGCTCGCAATTCGCTGATCACAGGCTCTAAGTTCCCGAGCCGCTCCGGAACCGGAGTATCAAGAATCACAACGGCGTTAACCGCACCAACCTGCGGCAGCGCAGGCCCCACATAGATCCGGTCGACGGCCGGCAAGAAGGAGTAAATTGACGGTACCGGCCCGGGCAGAGCCAGGACCGCTTCCTTTCCCGCCCGCTCGCACGCTAGACTCAGCGCCAGCATCGATCCGATGCAGTCACCGTCCGGCATCACGTGCCCGACAATAAGAAACCGCCGCCCCCGCTTAAGCTCCTCGGCCACCCTACTCAGGCTGTTCACTGGCCCCACCGTCCTTCTTTAGTTCATCTATCAGGCGCGCAATCTTTACGCCGTGGTCGATGGAGGGGTCAAACCGGAAACTAATCTCCGGGACATGGCGGAGTCTAATCCGCCGGCCGAGCTGGCTGCGGATGAAACCCTGGGCTCTCTCCAGCACCCTGAGCGTGTTCTCGCACTCCGCCGGCGAACCATAGACGCTCAGAAAAATTTTCGCGTACCGCAGGTCGGACGACACCTCGACCCTGGTAATCGTAACAAAACCGAGACGGGGATCCTTTAGCTCATTCTGGAAAATGTCAGCCAGCTCTTCTTTAATCGCTTCGGCCAAACGCGCTGCGCGGTGTGCCATCAATTTACCTCCGTTTACTCAAGCTGGCGCTTGACAGCCTCGGTTACAAAGAACTCCAGTTCGTCTCCTTCTTGGATATCGTTATAATTTTCGATCATCAGGCCACACTCAAAGCCCTGCGCCACCTCGCGAACATCGTCCTTAAACCGCTTAAGGGAAGAAATCTTGCCGGTATGCACCACAACCCCGTCCCGGATTACTCTGACACTCGCATCCCGGTTCACCTTGCCCTCGCTAACGTAGCAACCCGCAATGGTGCCCAGCCGGGAAACGTGGAAGACCTTCCGCACTTCCGCCCGTCCGGTCACAACCTCGCGGTACTCGGGCTCAAGCAAACCGGAGAGGGCCGCCTTCACATCGTTAATCGCGTCGTAGATTACCTGGTAGAGCCGGATATCGACCTTTTCGTGCTCTTGCGCCTTGCGGGCGTTTACGTCGGGGCGCACGTTGAAACCGATAATGATCGCCCCGGAAACCGAGGCCAGCATGATGTCGGTTTCCGTGATGGCCCCTACGCCCGTATGAATCAGGTTAACCCGGACTTCGTCAGTGCCCAAGCGCTCGAGGGCCTTACTTAAAACCTCAGCCGAGCCTTGGACATCAGCCTTAACGATTAGCGGCAACTCTTTAATCTGTCCTTCCTGGATGCGCTTATAGACATCCTCAAGGGCAATTTTCGTCCGGGCGCGGGCCTCTTCCCCCCGCTTCTTTGCCAGGCGCTTCTGCGCAATTTGGCGAGCCAACCGCTCTTCTACAACCACAAAGGCCTCGCCCGCCTCAGGCACCTCTGAAAAGCCGAGCACCTCTACTGGCGTCGAAGGCCCTGCCTCGCTCACCCGCCGGCCACGGTCGTCGATCATGGCCCGGACCCGCGCAAACTGCTGGCCCGCAACGAGGGTATCGCCGACATTGAGGGTACCGTTCTGCACCAGCACGGTGGCGACAGGCCCGCGTCCCTTATCGAGGCGCGATTCGATGATCGTTCCCCGCGCAGGACGGTCCGGATTGGCCTTGAGTTCCAAAATATCGGCTACCAGCAGGATCATTTCCAGAAGGTCTTCGATCCCCTGTTTCTTTAAAGCCGAAACCGGAACCACAATCGTGTCGCCGCCCCACTCTTCCGGAACGAGGCCCTGGTCGGCAAGTTCTTTTTTCACCCGGTCGGGGTTGGCGTTCGGTTTATCGATCTTATTCAGGGCGACCACAATTGGTACGTTGGCTGCCCGGGCGTGGTTAAGGGCCTCAACCGTCTGGGGCATGACCCCGTCATCGGCCGCCACTACCAGTACCACCACATCGGTCACCTTGGCCCCCCGCGCCCGCATCGCGGTAAAAGCTTCGTGACCGGGGGTATCGATGAAGGTGATCTTCCGGTTATTCTTCTCGACCTGGTAAGCACCGATGTGCTGGGTAATGCCCCCTGCTTCCGTAGCGGTCACGTTGGTCTTACGAATGGCGTCCAGGAGCGACGTCTTGCCGTGGTCCACGTGGCCCATCACCGTTACTATCGGCGGCCGGGGTTTCAGCGCCGCGGGATCGGTCTCCGGCTCTTCGGCCAGCAGCGATTCAATGTCGAACTCCGGCTTGACCTCAATCTCGTAGCCGAACTCTTGAGTCAGAATCGTCGCTGTCTCGGCGTCGATTTCCTGGTTTATCGTCACCAGCATTCCAAGCATCATCAATCTCTTAATGAGGTCGGCGGCCTTTACGTGCATCTTTTCCGCCAGGTCCTTAATGGTGATCGTCTCGCCGATCTGAATCGGTTTTCTCTCCACCGGCTTCAGGACCTGCGCCGAAGTCTCCTTCCGCCGCTTGACCAATTTATTCTTAAGTTTTTCGCCTTCTTCTTCCCATTCCGGCAGGAAACGATCTGTAGCGCGCTCTTTGATCTTCTTCTCCGGCTTGAAGCGCTCCGTTTTCGGCTGAGTTTTCGCCTTATCCACCTGCGGCGGTGGTGGAATCACACCGAGCTTTGGCGGCCGCCGGTCAACCGCAGAACGGGTCTCTTTTCTCTCGCCGGGCACCTCGCGCCGTCCGGTATGCGGACGCCCTTCCTTCGGCTGTCTGGCTTTCCCAGCCCCGGTTGCGGGTCGCGGATGAGGTTTATGCCCTTCCGGCTCCCCGCCAGCCTCCCGCTCGCGCGGGGGCTCCGGCAGGGTAACCACCCCCCTCCCGACAGCACCCGCTACTTTCTTTTCCTCGGGCGGTTGCAGCACTACCGCCGCTCCCGTAGCCTGCTGGACTGCTGGTACGGGAGCAGGTGCCGTATCGGCCGGCTTCTCAGGCACGGGCGTTTCGGTAGCCACCGGTCTAACCGGCTCCGTAACGGGCGCTTGGCCCTGCTCCTTACTGGTATCCGTCGGCCTAGCTGCGGGAGCTGCCTTAGGTTCCGGCCGCACGGTAGGAGCGGTAATCCCACCCAAGATACCTTTGCCCATTTTTTTCTCGAAGGTCAGCGGGCGCTCCGCAAACCTTCGGTCGGGAGGACGTTGCGGCACCTTATCGACCAAACCCGGCCCGTACTTCGAAAGGGCAGACGTATCTTTCACTGCTACCTTCGGCTCTCTCGGTTCCGTCTGCGTCTGCGACAACGCCCTTCCGGAAGCCTTTTCTCTACCAGCCTCCGGCGTTTCCCGCTCTTCCCTATGTTTTGTAAGAGAAGGGTTTACCACCGTAGCCTGCTCCCCTGCCAGTGGCGTGGCTCTAACCGCAAGCGAGGTCCGTAGCTTCCTTTCCTCTTCCTCGGTCAAAGCCGAGAAATTACATTTGACTTCAATGCCTAAATCGGCAAGCTTTTTTATCAATTCTTTACCCTCCATCTTTAGCTCTTTCGCCAGTTCGTGCACCCTTTTTTTCGCCATTCCATCACCTCCGCCTCTAAACGAAACAAGCCTATTTCTCGCCCTCCCCTATCAGGTTAAGGATGCGTGCCGCGAGACTTTCATCGAGAACGGCTACCACCGCCCGGGGCGGCCGGCCAAGTGCGGCCCCCAATTCGGCCTTCCGGCCGTAAACCACAACCGGAATTCCTGTTCCCCGTGCAAAGCGCTGGAAATCATTGGCAGTCTGGCCGGCGGCATCGGCAGCAACAATTACAAGCCGCGCTTCCCGTTTCCTGATTTTAACCCGGACAACGAAATTCCCGGAAGCTACCTGGCCGGCTCGTTGCCCTAACCCCAAGAGCTGGACTATGTTTTTGGCGGGCACCGCCGCATCAACTCCTCTCGAATGGCATCAATTATTTCCGTAGGTATATCTCGCTCAAGCGCGCGCTGTAGCCTTTTATTTTTAATTGCTGCGTTTATACATTCTGGCGATGCGCAGATGTAAGCCCCCCGCCCCGATTTTTTCCCGGTTTGATCAACCAAGATCGCCCCATCAGGGGTCCGCACTATCCGGATAAGCTCCTTTTTCGGCTTCATCTCGCGACAGCCAACACATTGCCGTAACGGCACCCTTTTATGCCGCGCCAAACCCATACCCCCAAGCCCCGGCACAAAAAACTCTGGTTACAAAAGCCATTTTTCCGCTATCAGCTTCCCCGCTCCGCAAACTCCTCTTCCTGCTGTTCCTTATAAAAAGCGGCGTACTCCTGGGCGTAGATCTCTTCCATCTGCGACTCGCTCTTGATGTCAATCTTCCACCCCGTTAGCTTCGCCACCAGGCGTGCATTCTGCCCCTCTTTACCGATAGCCAGCGAAAGCTGGCTATCCGGCACGATGACGCGGGCAATTTTTTCTTCCTCCCACACCTCCACCGCTACAGCCTTCGCCGGGCTTAAAGCCTCGGCTATAAAACGGGAGGGGTCGGGGTCCCACCGAACAACGTCGATTTTCTCGTGACGCAGTTCGTTAACCACCGCCTGCACCCGGACTCCCTTGGGGCCAACGCAGGCACCCACAGGATCAACATTCGGGTCGCGAGAGTAAACCGCGATCTTGGAACGGACACCCGCCTCACGGGCTACCGCCTTCATCTCCACCAGCCCCTCCTGGATCTCCGGCACCTCGATCTCAAAGAGACGCCGCAGAAATCCCGGGTGCGTCCGCGAAACGAGGATCTGGGGGCCCTTAGGCGTCTTCCGCACCTCCAGGATGAACGCGCGGATCCGGTCACCCGGCCGGTAACGCTCGCCGGGTATCTGCTCCGCCGGCGGGAGGACCGCCTCGGTTTTTCCTAACTCGATATAGACATGGCGCTGCTCTACCCGCTGGACCGTCCCCGTGATTATGTCCCCTTCACGGCTAGCGTACATCTCGTAAATCATGTTTCGTTCGGCCTCGCGGATGCGCTGGACCACCACCTGCTTCGCCGTCTGGGCCGCGATCCGGCCGAAATCCCTGGGGGTGACTTCTAGCTCCACGATGTTGCCTACCTCGTAACGCGGGTCGATTGCCTTGGCTTCCGCGAGGGAAATCTCCGCCCGCGGGTCGCTAACCGACTCAACAACCACGCGTCGGGCAAAAACCCGACATTCACCCATTTCCCGGTCGATATAGACGCGAGCGTTTTGCGTCGAGCCGAAGTGGCGCCGGTAAGCCGAGAGAAGCGCTGCCTCAATCGCTTCCAACAGCATCTCGGTCGAAAGACCGCTCTCTTTCTCTAAGTCGCGCAGTGCTCTTAAAAACTCTATATTCAAGCGTCAGCCCCCCTACTGCCAGTGAAATACCAAGTTAGCCTTCTGAATTGCCGCGTACGGAATCTCTATTTCGGTCCCCTCGACCAACAACCGCACCTTCTCCTCGTCCGCCGCCGTAATCCTGCCGGTGAATTTGCGCCGCCCTGCAAAAGGAGTTACGGTTAAAATAGACGCTTCACGGCCGGTAAAACGCAAAAAATCGGCCGGCTTTTTGAGCGGCCGTTCGATCCCCGGGGAAGATACCTCCAGGGCGTAGGCGTGGGGAATAATATCCTGACGGTCAAGCTCTTGTCCGAGTCGCTCGGAGAGGGCCTCGCAATCATCAAGCCCCACCCCGTCCGCCTTATCGATGAAGACCCGCAGGACCCAGCGGCCTCCTTCCTTCCGGTATTCCACGTCAACAATTTCCAGACCGAGCGCCGCCGCTAGCGGGGCGGCAACCGCCTGCACCCGATCGACAATCTTATGTTTCACCTGCACCGGGAAAAAACCCCCACCCAATAGATCTTCAGGTACCCCCAAATTAACACGAAAGAGTGGGAACTACCCACTCTTTGCCAGGACTTAAACGTCACAACCGCTACCAAACGTAGTATAGCACAGAATCAGGTCCCCGGGCAACTGAAATTATACCGCAACTCCTGCCGCGAACGACCCCCGAATCCCGGACCCAGCTGTAAGTCCCGCATGAAAACGGCTACCCGCCAGTCTACTCAACCCCAAACAGGCGGTGCAGTTTTTGCACCACGGTCTCTTTAGGCGTATAGCCTACCTCCTGGGCCACCACCTTACCGCGCTGAAAAAAGAGGAGGGTGGGAATCCCCCTGATCCCGTAACGCTGGGCAAGCTCCAGGTTCTCATCAACATTAAGCTTGGCTACTTTCACCCGTCCGGCAAATTCATCAGCCACCTGATCCACTATCGGGGCCATGCTCCGACAAGGTCCACACCAGGCCGCCCAAAAATCGACCAGCACCGGTAGCTCGCTCTTTAAAACTTCCTCCTCGAAATTCCGTTCGTTAACCTCGATAACCATGGAAAGCTTCACCCCCGCATTTTTTCAAACCTGCGCGAGCCCACGGCCCGCCGGGATCAGATCCTTCACCCGCCTTCGGTCGTTGGCTGACAACCGCCAACCGCACCCCCGCCTCGAGCGCTGAAAGGACTCCAAATCTGTTTCAGATCGCTGCTCCCGCACTTAGGACAACGGACATTCTCCTTCTCCGCCCAGCTGACCAGCACCGTAAAGCGGTGAGCGCAACGCCGGCACGCAAATTCGTACTGGGGCACGCAACTCACTCCTCCCTCGTCATGTTCATGTGGTCTGGCTGTCCGTACAAAAATAGCATAACACACCGGAGGCACCCTTTAAACGGTAACCGGTGATGGGTAGCCTCCCGAATAGCATAACACTTATTATATTTTAACTTTTTTACCGGAAAAGATGAAGTGGTATTTTGCAAATTTTCTTGAGATAAGGAGACTTTTTACAATCTCCCTAAAAACCGGCGCGGCAGACGTGGCCCCACTCGCACCGTTTTCCACCATAACCACAACGATATACTTAGGCCGTGCGGCCGGTGCGTACCCGGCAAACCAAGCGATCTTTCTGCTGCCTCCCGTTTCGGCCGTCCCCGTCTTCCCCGCACAACTCCATTCCTCTGTGGCACCCTGCTGGCCGGTACCTTCGGCCACCGAAAGCACCATCATTTCCCGTAACTTGGCCGCGGTTGCGGCCGAAAAAACCTGCCTGCCGCTATCTGGCGGCAGCTCCTCCAAAACGCCGCGCCAGCGGAAGCCTTTTACCAGGCGCGGCCGGATATAGACCCCGTCGTTGACGACGGCGTTGACCGGGGCCGCGATCTGAACAGGCGTTACCAGAAGGGGGCCTTGGCCTATACTCAGGTTGACTAGGTCGTGGGGTTGCAGGCAATAACCCGCCTCTTGTCGTGGGTCCCGCGGTAAGAGGTAGCCCACCACCCACCGCTCGGTAAAGCCGCAGCGCCGGTAGTAAGCAAGCAGCCGCGTCTTCCCGAGAGCCAGCCCCACCTACGCAAAGACCGGGTTACAGGACTGGGCAAAGGCGCGGGCGAAGGTAATGGTGCCGTGACCGGCAGGGAGCCAGCAGGGGATAAGGGGATCCCTATCGCCCCGGCAGAAAAAGCGACTTTCCGGCTTTACCACGCCCTCCTCACAAGCTGCCGCGGCCACCAGGATCTTAAATACCGAACCCGGCGGGTAAGGGGCGAAGGCCCGGACTACAAAGGCGGCACCATCTGCCTGTCCGCCGCCGGGATGCGCCGGCGCACAGGCAGGTCTGCTGGCCACGGCTAAGATATCGCCTTTTCTCGCGGCGAGTACCACCACTGCTCCCCGGCTCACCCGCGCGTCCATTACCGACTCTACGGCCCGCTGCACCCGGCTGTCTATAGACAGAACCAGGTCGGACCGCCCGGCGTCTTTGAACCTTTCGAGGCGGACCCCAAGGCCCCCGATAACCCTACCCCGCGCATCTCCCGGTAAATCCCGGCGGCAGCGCAGGGCATGGTACCTTTAAGGAGGTACTCGTAGTAGTACTCGCACCCTTTCCGGCCCACGTAATCGTCAAAGGCGTAAGGTTTTCCGCCCCGCGCCAGCTTCCGGTATTCCGCGCCCGAACCGATCCGGCCCAGATGCCCCACCACGGGCACTGCTAGGGGTCTCGCGCCGTAGCGCTCCCGGTAGGGAACGACCACAACCCCTGGCCAACTGGCTTTTCTTACCGCCGCTGCCTGCTCAGCCGTCAGACGGTAGGGAAGGCAAACCGGGTCACGCCCGACTTGCGCCGCCACCACCGCTGCGGGAACTCCCAGAAGCGCCGCAAGGCCGGCTGTCACCCGTTGTTTCTCCCTCATTAGGGCGGGGAACACCGCTACTCGTTGTTCCCAATGTTCCCCCGTCAGGGAGATACCGTGGGTGTCAAGAATGCTTCCCCGCGCGTATTCTTCAAGGGGTAGCATATCGGCATGCTGTCTGAAGGCAGCATAGGCGTATGCAGCACCGCGCACCACCTGAAGATGGGCCAGCCGCAGCAGCAGCCCGCCGTAGGGTAGTCCCGCGCAGAGAAAAAGAAATATAACGCGCCGTCGGTACCGGTACATCCTCTTCCTCGCTCTTTTTTATGGAAGAGTTACCAGTTACGACGCAACTTATACCTACGGGCTCGGCTGGTAGCGCTGCTTGTTGGCGTTATGTTCCGCTAAGGTGCGCGCGAAAGCGTGGCTACCGTCCGGTTTGGCAACGTAGTAAAGATAGTCCGTCTGTTGCGGGTGAATCACGGCAAGGAGGGAAGCCTTGCCGGGGGCAGCGATGGGGCCGGGAGGAAGGCCGCGCACCCGGTAGGTGTTATAGGGTGAATCGACTTCCAGATCCCGGTATAAAATCCGCTCGCGGTGCCCCCCCAGCGCGTACTCTACCGTAGCGTCGACTTGCAGGAGCATCCCGCGCCGGAGGCGGTTATAGAGCACACCGGCGATGAGGGGCCGCTCCGCCGCGAGCTTCGCTTCCCGCTCCACCAGTGAGGCAAGGGTTACCGCCTGGTGGAGCGAAAGCCCCTGCCGCGCCGCCCCGGCGGCAAGGTCGATCTCTTCGGCCACAGCGGCGAAACGGCAGAGCATCCGGTCGATAACCGCCGCCGCGCTAATGCCGGGAAAGACCTCGTAAGTATCGGGGAAAAGGTATCCTTCCAGGCGTGCCGGCCCCCTGAGACCTTTGGGCAGAAAGGGATAGGCAAACCGGCCTGCGGCCGCCGCCCGGAGAAAATCCTCCCGCCGGACGATTCCTTGTCGCTCCAGCCGGAGAGCAACCTCGTCCAGCGTGAGCCCTTCCGGAATGGTGAAACGCACGCTGATCTGCCTGCTGCTTGTCAACAGTTCGAATATCGTAGGCACAGGCATGTCGGAGGAAAGGCGGTAAGTGCCGCTAACGATCTTTTTATCGAGGTTGTGGAGGTAGCCGTAAAAGCGAAAACTGCCCGGGCTTCTGATAATACCCCGGCGGTGCAGCTCCATCGCTACCCAGGCGGTATTAACTCCCTTAGGTACGGTGAAGAGGATTTTTTTACTACCGCCAGGCGCCCCAAGCCCCCAGTTAAGATAGAGACCCGTAAAACCGGTAGCGAAAAACGAGGCGCTCAGCAGCAAAAGAACGGTGAGCAACCGGCGGCTCGCCTTTAAAGCACCGAGCCTCTCCCGGATTCTTAACCGGCTTTTTAACCAGATTATCTCCCGGATTCTCCCCCAATCCGGCACAAACTCCTAACGCCCACTTTCATAAACGGTCTCTCCAAAAGATTCTACCCCCGACGGGATTTCTCCCCCTGGTAAACCCGCGCCCTGCGGATAGGTTTCTTCTACAGTCGTTCCCGGCCGCGGTTCTGGCTCTAGCTTCGGCTTTGTTACCCCTTCCCGGGGTGCAATTAGGGTAGGGACGACTTTTGTCCCGCCAGCCACAATCTCGTCCAACGGGTGGTAAAAGCTCGGCGGCAATTCTTCGCGGACCACCTTTTCTCCGGTATAAATCAACCGTTCCGCCTGCGCCCGGCAACCGCGGATGCCCTTTTGCTTTACGACCCTTCTCCCGGCTTCAAGATTGGGGTCGCTCTGCTCAATCCGCTTTGGCTCGATCACCTCCGTGATCCAGCTCCAGACCTCTACCCGCCGCTTAAACCGGTTGTTCCCGAAAATCTTAACTACCAGGCGATTTCCCTGAATTACCGTCCGGAGGTAAAGGTACTTATCCGTGTTGTTCCGAAACTTAAAGTCCGCCCCGCCGTACGTAACGGTAGCATCAAGGCCAGCTGGTACGTAACCCACCGGAAGCGAATGATTATGGCGCTCCACCACCGCCAATCCGGCGCGGAGCACCGCGTTATAAAGGGTCGTAGAAACCTGGCAGACGCCACCACCTAAGGCATCCACAAACTCGTTGCTAATGATCATCGGCGCCGTTTTATAGCCGGCCTCACTGCTGCGCGGGCCCACCACTTTGTTAAACGAAACGACCTCCCCCGGCCGAACCACCAACCCGTCCAGCGCTCCGGCAGCAACGCTAATGTTATAGACCCGGTTGACCTTCTCCGGGGCAAAAGTAGTGGCGTACTCACCCAGAAGACAATTGAGCCCCATTGCCAGGACTTCTGCGGTGGTATCCTCAGGGGTAAGCGTTCGCAGGGGCACCCGGATGACCGGCTCCCGTGCCGGGTCGTTAAGGATGGCAACCAACTGGTCGTAGGCCCCTGTCGCATCTACACAACGCCCTTCCCGGCTTGGAATCACGATGATCCGGTCATCCGGAAGCACCCTAAAACCCGCATTCTGCGGCAAGATGGTAATCTCCTGCGTCAATTCCGCGATTAAAGCGGTCAGCTTCTGACGATCTACGCGCACCCGGATGGGAATCTTCTTCCCCTCCTGGGCCACCCGGTACCGTTCCAGGTAACGGTGGAGCAACCAGCCTCTGTGCCCTACGGAAAGAGCCTCGCCGATTATTCTCGCGTGCTCGACACTAATACCGGCGCGCGCCAGCGGCAGCGCCCACGCCCGCCCGGCACATTCTAACCGCACCGGTCGCCGCAGAAGCCGCGCTTCGTAATCTCTAAGTCTGGCCAGCGCCTCGGCAGCGGTAAGCCCATCGAAGGCCATGCCGCCGACCTTAACCCCAGAAACAATAACGTTAGGGGAAACATAAACCCTCTCCACCACCCAAAGGCCAAGCAGCACCGCCAAAAACGCGCCGAAAAGGCCCACTGCCGCAACCTGAAGCGACTTGCGGCGCAAAAAGCCGCCCCCTCCTACCTTTCGTTATCACCCAGTTCCTGCATCTCTTCCCAGAGGTCTGCGACCTTTTCCCACTCCTCGTCTTCCGGGTCAACCAGGATTTCGTTGCCTTCCTCGTCCTGGCTGTACTTCAAAATAACAACCTCGGCAACCTCCGCATCATCCTGTCCTAAAGGAAACAAGATCGCGTACTCCGCTCCGTCAACCTCCAGGACGTCAAGTAGTTCAAAATCGTGCTCTTCCCCTTCTTCATCGACCAGCGTGATGATTTCGCCCGTTTCTTCGGCCATGGTATCACCCTTCTCCTTCTCGTTTATTCTCGTTAAGATAAGGCAAAGATACTGGAATTATATACCTTCGAGAATAACACGTCAAGCCCTGCCGGAATCAGTCAACCGCTGGTGGTCAAGATAATTCTGCAGGATCAAGACGGCGGCAAGCTTATCGATTACCCGACGCCGCTTTTCCCGCCGCACGTCCGCCGCGATCAAGTGGCGTTCCGCAGCCCGCGTGGAAAAACGCTCGTCCCATAGCCTTACCGTTAATCCTTCTTTTTCCAGCCGGGCCGCCAACTCCAGGACCTTCTTAGCTTGCGGCCCCACACTGCCGTCAAGAGAACGCGGCAGCCCGACAACCACCTCGTCAACACCATGCGCCGCCGTCAGCGAGAGGATTCTGGCCACATCATCATTTATACTTCCCCGCTCCAAGACCGTTAACCCCTGGGCCGTGATACCAAGGGGATCACTAAGTGCCACTCCTATCGTCCGGTCCCCCACATCAAGCCCTAAAAAGCGCACGCAACCACCCGCTTTTTGATAAATAAGGCCAGAGTAACCCCTGGCCTTTTGGCTTCTCTTAATAATTTATTCTTAACTAAGCTAATTAACCTAGCCACCAACCCCAAACTACTTCTGTAAGTAAGCCCGTACCAGCTCTTCAAGGAGTTCGTCGCGCTCCAACCGGCGGATCAGGTTGCGGGCGTTACGATGGCTCGTAATGTAGGCCGGATCACCAGAAAGAAGGTACCCGACAAGCTGGTTGACCGGGTTATAACCTCTCTCTTCAAGGGCCGCAATAACCGCCAGAATAATCTCCCGGATCGTCTGGGGCTCTTCCCGCTGCACTTTAAAAGTAACGGTTCTTTCGCCATAATCACCCTGTCCCACACCCGACCCCCCATGATCTGATCTAAGACAACACTCTTACATAAGATATTACACCTCTTATATCCATTTTCCCTCCCGGCAGCGAGGAATTTTTGGCGGCGCTGCCACCGCCTCCTCATATTTTTTTATCCCTTTAATTTCTCCCGAACTAGAGCCTTACCAAACCGTAACGCTTCTTCCAACCCCGCCGGGTTCTTACCACCCGCCTGCGCCAGCTCTGGTCGCCCCCCACCGCCGCCGTCAACCAGCTTGGCCAGCTCCTTAACCAGCATCCCGGCATGAAAACCGCGCTTTACTAAGTCCGGTGTTACCGCCGCGATTAAGCTCACCTTACCTTCCGCCGTCCCGCCTAAGATGAAGACCCCGGAGCCGAGCCGCTCCCGCAAAACATCGATGAGGCTGCGGAGCCGGGGCATCTCGGCAGTGCCAACTTTACCCACCAGCACCTTCATCCCATCGACCACCTCTACCTTTTTTAGCAGGTCCTGCACCTCCCCGGCAGCAAGCCGGTCTTTGAGCGCCTCGTTCTCCCGCGCGAGCTCCTTTACCTGATCGGCAAGCGCCTTCACCGTGGCGGCGAGGTTGCGCGGCGCCACCTTTAAAATACCGGCTATTTCCTGGTAATCGCGGAGGATGCCGTTGATGTAAGATAAGGCCGCGTTCCCGGTAACCGCCTCGATACGTCTGACGCCCGAAGCGACACTGCCCTCGGCAACAATCTTGAAGAGGCCGGCTTCGGCTGTATTTTTCAGGTGGGTGCCGCCGCAGAGTTCAATGCTGAACTCGCCGATCTTGACGACCCGTACCCGTTCCCCGTACTTCTCACCGAAAAGGGCCACGGCACCCATCGCCCGTGCTTCGCCAAGCGTGGTTTCGAAGGTTTCCACCGGAAGCGCGGCCAGGATCGCCTGATTAACCATGGCCTCCACCCGCTCCAGTTCTTCCGGCGTCAGCGCTTCGTAATGGGTAAAGTCGAAACGCAACCGGTCTGGCGCAACCAGCGAGCCCGCCTGATTCACGTGCACTCCCAAAACCGCCTTCAAAGACTGGTGGAGAAGGTGGGTTGCCGTATGGTTGCGCGCCGTCTGCTTGCGACGCGGGGCGTCAACAGACGCGGTCACAATACTCCCCTCCGCCAGTGTGCCCGCAACCACCCTGACCCGGTGGACGATAACGTTTTCCACGGGGCGGTCGACATCTTCGACCTCCGCCAGGAGTCCGGGCCCGGTAAAAACACCGGTATCGCTCACCTGACCGCCGGCCGCCGCATAGAAAGGCGTTGCGTCGAGCACCACCTCCACCGTTTCCCCTTTTTCGGCAGCGGCAACGCGCTGCCCGTTTTTTACCATCAGGAGCACCCGTGCCGGCTCCTCCAGCGCGTAGTAACCGGTAAAGCGCGATACGACCCCGGCATCACGCACTTCCCGGTAAAAACGCTCGCGCTCGCCGAGATACTCCGTCGTCTCCCGGGCGTGCCTTGCCCGTTCCCGCTGCTGGGCCATTGCCGTCGCAAATCCCTGGCGGTCAACCGTCAGCCCCTCTTCCGCGCAGATCTCTTCCGTAAGCTCAAGCGGAAAGCCGTAGGTGTCGTAAAGCTTGAAAGCCGCCGCACCGGAAAACGTGCGCCGCCCCTGCGCGCGGGCGTCAGCAATCATCCGGTTGAGAATCTCCGTGCCCAGGCTCAGCGTCTCCAGAAAGCGCCCCTCTTCGATCCTGATCGTGCGCAGGATATGCCGTTTCTGTTGTTCCAATTCGGGGTAAACCGCACCCATCTTATCGATCACCCGCACCGCCACCCGGTCCAAAAAGGGCTCCTCACAGCCCAAAAGTTTCCCAAACCGGACGGCCCGGCGCAGGAGCCGCCTGATGACGTAGCCCCGGCCCTCATTCGAAGGCAGGGCCCCATCCGCAATCGCGAAGGTTACGGCCCGGATGTGGTCGGCAATGACCTTCACAGCCCGCCCCGCGTCGCCGCCGGCGTTATAATCTACTTTCAAGACTTCGGCAATCTCCTCGATCACGTCCCGGAAAAGGTCGGTATCGAAAGCGGTCTTGCCCCCCTGAAGGACCGCAGTAATGCGTTCGAGCCCCATCCCGGTATCGATCCCCTTCTGCGCGAGGGGCGAATAGTTACCCGCTTCGTCCCGGTAAAACTGGATGAAGACCAGGTTCCAGATCTCCAGGAAGCGGTCGCAGTCGCAGCCCACCCCGCAGTCGGGACCGCAGGAATGCTCCGGGCCAAAGTCAAAGTGGATCTCGGAGCAGGGACCGCAGGGCCCCACCCCGATCTCCCAGAAGTTCGTCTCCTTCCCTAACCGGACAATCCGCGCCTCAGGGACGCCGACCTTCCGCCAGAGGCGATAAGCCTCGTCATCGTCGAGATAAACCGAAACCCAGAGCTTATCGGCCGGCAACCCGTAGCCCCGGGTTACCAATTCCCAGGCCCAGGGAATCGCCTCTTCCTTAAAATAGTCTCCGAAGGAGAAGTTGCCGAGCATCTCAAAGAAGGTGAGGTGGCGGGCGGTTTTACCGACCGACTCGATATCCGGCGTCCGCAGGCATTTCTGGCAAGTGGCAACACGCCGGTACTCCGGTTGCGCCGCCCCCGTGAAGTACGGCTTAAAGGGGACCATCCCCGCCGCCGTCCATAGCAGGCTCGGATCATTCGCCGGGATGAGGGGAGCGCTTGGTAAAACACGGTGTCCCCTTGCGGCAAAGAAATCGAGAAAGAGCTGGCGGATTTCCTCGCTTCCCATCAACAGGCAACCCCCACTTAAAAAGTCAAACGCTGCCACAGCCTTTATCGCTTCATTATATAGCGGAACCAAAGATAGGGTCAAGCACCACCGGCTCCGGCGCCTTTTCTTCTCACCGCCGGAACTTTTTTGCGGCCCGAGCAGGAAGTTCCGGGCCGGAGAGCGAATCACCCCCCAAAAGAACAAAAAGAGTCAATCCCGGACACCGGCCACCGGTAACACCCGGCTGCTTGGGGAGGTGAAGCAGCATCTTCGTCGTCACCGTAAAACGTATGGACCCGGACGCGACCTTTAGCTTCGACGAGCTGGCGCAGGAGATCGCCGTGCGTCACGAGGATTGCGGCAGCAGTGAAGTCAACTGGACGCCGCCCGCCGAGTGCGGCTGCCCCTGGAAGTTTACCTGCAAGAGATGCGGCAGCGAGGCGGTCGTCCCTTCGATTCTCGACGGGAAGCTGAAGATTACCGAAACGGCACTCGACGGGACTGAAAGAGAGATTACTCCCGATATAAAAGTAGTGCCCAGCACCCGTTAGACGAGGTCTCTGAAAAACCAGCTTAAAAAACAACCCATAATTTCTGAAGAGATACCCACAAAATGGAATAATTTACATGGCACTACAAATTAAACTAGCATCTCCTCAAAGCCTCGCCATAGCC
>NZ_JBRAIN010000026.1:0-19251 GCF_052743955.1 Thermodesulfitimonas sp. | reverse complement strand
CCGCGAGGGCGGCCGCACGGTCGGCGCCGGTGTGGTGACCGGGGTCAAGGAGTAATCCTTTCCTTACAGGAGGATTTAGGAGATAATGGCAGGACAAAAGATAAGGATCAGGCTTAAGGCCTTTGACCACTATATGCTTGACCAGTCGGCGCAGAAGATCGTAGAAACGGCTAAGCGGACTGGCGCGACGGTGGCGGGTCCAATTCCTTTGCCGACGGAGAAGAGCATTTACACGATTTTACGTTCGCCGCACAAGGATAAGGACTCGCGCGAGCAGTTTGAGATCAGAACCCATAAGCGGTTGATCGAGATCCGCGAAGCCACGCCGAAGACGGTTGATTCGCTGATGCGTCTGGATCTGCCGGCTGGGGTGGATATTGAGATCAGACTGTAGAAGTATATGAGGCTCTCTTCGTTGGAGGTGGTTTGATGAAGGGCATTCTCGGGAGAAAGCTCGGGATGACGCAGTATTACACCCCGGCGGGCGAAGCGGTAGCGGTAACGGTGATTGAGGCGGGGCCGTGTGTGGTGGTCCAAACCAAGACGAAGGAAAAGGACGGCTACGAGGCCGTGCAGGTAGGGTTTGGGGATAGGCCCGAACGGCTCGTTAATAAACCCCTAAAGGGACACTTTGCCCGCGCCGGCGTAAAACCCCTCCGTTACCTCCGGGAGTTCCGGGTTAAAGATGCCGGAGCCTACGCGGTGGGGCAGGAGATCAAGGTCGATATCTTTAGCCCGGGTGAGCGAGTAGATATCACCGGAACGAGTAAAGGGCGCGGTTTTGCCGGGGGTATTAAGCGACACGGTTTCCACCGGGGGCCAATGGGGCACGGTTCCAAATATCACCGCCGTCCCGGTGCTTTGGCAGCGAAAGGGCCCGCTAGGGTCTTTAAGGGCCGGCGCCTACCCGGGCATTACGGGAACGAACGGGTTACCGTTCAGAATCTCGAGGTAGTTAAGGTGGACCCCGAACGAAACATCTTGATGGTTCGGGGGGCGGTTCCGGGTAACCGTGGCGGCCTTTTGATCATCAAGGAAGCGGCAAAGCAGGAAAGGTAGGTTGGGGCAATCAAATAGGGTTGAGAAGTGACGTGCTGGCGGATTACCCCGCTACAGGTGGTACGCGGGTAAGGCAAGAGTAGAGGCCAGCAAGTTGTAACGACCGAAGGAGAACCGTTGAGGAGGAGATGGGCTTGGCCAGAGTGAGCGTTTATAATATGGGGGGCGAGCCGGTCGGCGAGGTTGAGCTTCGGGACGACATTTTCGGTGTTGCTGCGAATCCGGCGGTGCTGCATGAGGTGGTAGTGATGCACCTTGCCAACCGGCGCCGCGGGACGCACGACACGAAGACCCGGGCTGAGGTTTCGGGCGGCGGTCGTAAACCGTGGCGCCAGAAAGGTACCGGGCGTGCCCGTCACGGTAGCATTCGCTCGCCTATTTGGCGCGGTGGGGGCATTGTCTTTGGGCCGCATCCCCGGGATTACGGCTACAGGCTACCCAAGAAGGTTCGCCGCCTCGCTTTAAAGTTTGCTCTTTCGGAGAAGGTGCGGGCTGGGGAACTGGTGGTAGTCGATACGTTTGCGTTGCCGGCGCCGAAGACCAAAGAGGCCTTGAATTTTCTGGTGCGCTTTGAGGCTTCTGAAGGGGCGCTATTGGTTGGCGCTGCTCCGTCGCGCGAAATGAAGTTGGCGGTGGCCAACATTACGGGGGTTAAGTTTGTACCGGTGACCGACCTTAACGTTTACGACATCTTGCGCTACCCGAAGCTTATTATGACCAGGGAAGCGCTGGCGCGGATAGAGGAGGCGCTAAAGTGAAGAGTCCACACGACATCCTGATACGACCGGTGGTTACCGAAAAGAGCATGGCTTTATTAGCGGAGAATAAGTACACCTTCTACGTAGATCCAAAAGCTACCAAGACCGATATTAAGAATGCGGTAGAAAAGGTATTCAACGTTAAGGTCCTGAAAGTCAATACGCTGAGAGTAAAAGGGAAAGTAAAGCGGGTGCGGCGCGCGCTCGGGAAGGCTCCGGATCGTAAAAAGGCGATTGTTACTTTGCAGCCCGGAGATAAGATCGAGATCTTTGAGGGGCTTTAGGGAAAGGAGGGATTAAGGTGCCGGTTAAAAAATACAAACCGACATCGCCGGGCAGGCGCTTTGTGACCGTCTCTACTTTTGAAGAGATAACCAAAACCGAGCCGGAACGCTCCCTTTTGAAACCGCTCAAACGGAAGGGCGGGCGGAATAACCAGGGCCGGATTACGGTTCGCCATCAGGGTGGAGGCCACAAGCGAGCGTACCGGGTGATTGATTTTAAGCGCGATAAAGACGGGATTCCGGCGAAGGTGGTGGCGATAGAATACGACCCGAACCGGTCGGCCCGGATTGCCCTCCTCCATTACCGGGATGGAGAGAAACGCTACATCATTGCTCCGGCTGGGCTGGAGGTCGGTCAGACAGTTGTTTCCGGCCCGGACGCGGATATTAAGGTTGGTAACGCGCTACCGTTGCGGAATATCCCGGTAGGTACCATCATCCACAATATCGAATTAAATCCGGGTGAGGGTGCGAAGTTAGTACGCTCGGCTGGGGCGTCGGCGCAGCTAATGGCGAAAGAAGGCGACTATGCGACGATCCGGATGCCTTCAGGAGAGATGCGGTTAATCCGGCTTGACTGCCGGGCGACGATTGGGCAGGTAGGCAACGAAGAGCACGAAAACATTTCCATCGGTAAGGCCGGCCGCGCTCGCTGGATGGGTATTAGACCTACGGTGCGGGGCGTCGTTATGAATCCGGTAGATCACCCGCACGGCGGTGGCGAGGGTAAGTCACCGATTGGGCGGAATCCGGTAACTCCGTGGGGTAAGCCAGCTCTCGGTGTGCGGACGCGGAAACCGAAACCGAGCGACCGCCTCATCTTGAAGCGGCGTTACGAGTAAAAGGGGGAGTGGCAATGGGACGTTCACTTAAGAAAGGGCCGTACTGCGATCCCAAGCTGCTTAAAAAAATTGAGGACCTAAACGCCCGGGGCGAAAAGCGGGTTATTAAGACCTGGTCGCGGCGTTCCACCATCTTCCCTCAGATGATTGGGCATACGATTGCGGTTTATGACGGGCGCAAGCACGTGCCGGTTTACATTACGGAAGAGATGGTGGGGCACAAGCTTGGTGAGTTTGCGCCGACCCGCACTTTCAGAGGGCACGGCGCCCACACTGAGCGCTCCACGGCGTTGAAATAGGGGGGTTTCGGGATGGCCGAAGCAGTAAAAGAGGCAAGGGCTACCGCCAAGTACTTGCGTGTTTCACCCCGGAAGGCTCGGCAGGTGGTTGACCTGATTCGAGGGAAAAGGGTCGGCGAGGCTCTGAGCATTCTGCGGTTTGTGCCGCGCAAGGCCGCCAGAATGGTGGAGAAAGTGGTCCGGTCGGCGGTGGCCAACGCAGAGCATAATTATGACCTTATTCCGGATGAGCTTTTTATCGTGCGGGCGTACGTCGATCAGGGCCCGTCGCTGAAGCGCATCCGGCCGCGGGCCTACGGCCGGGCCAATATCATCCGCCGCCGCACAAGCCACATTACTGTGGTGGTCGGCGAAAGAAAGGAGGGGTAGGGTTTGGGTCAGAAGGTTGATCCGCGAGCTTTAAGGCTCGGTATTAACCGGGATTGGAACGCTAAATGGTTTGCCGATAAGAAAGATTTTGCTAAATATCTTCTCGAGGATGTAAAGATCCGGAAGTTTATCAAGGAGCGCCTCCGCCAGGCAGGCATCTCCACGATTCAGATTGAACGGACAGCGAACCGGATCCGGATTTTTATCCATACGGCGAAGCCCGGAATCGTGATCGGGCGGGGCGGCGCGGAGGTAGAGCACCTGCGGAAGGAACTGGAACAGCTGACCGGGAAGCACGTGAACGTGAATATCGTGGAGATCAAGGTTCCCGAGCTTGATGCCCAGCTGGTGGCGGAGAACGTTGCCCAGCAGATCGAGCGCCGGGTGGCTTTCCGCCGGGCGATGAAGCAGGTGGTATCGCGGGCGATGCGGATGGGCGCGAAAGGCATCAAGGTTGCTGTGAGCGGGCGCCTGGCGGGAGCGGAGATCGCCCGCACTGAATGGTACAGCGAGGGTAAGGTGCCCCTGCATACGCTGCGGGCTGATATAGATTACGGTTTTGCCGAAGCGATGACTACCTACGGCAAAATCGGGGTAAAGGTCTGGATTTACAAAGGCGAGATCCTGCCGGAGCGGGCTGCAGAGCGAGGAGGTAGGGGAAGTGCTACAGCCGAAAAGAGTTAAATTTAGGAAGCAACACCGGGGCCGGATGACTGGGCAGGCCAAGGGTGGTACTACGGTCCATTTCGGTGAGTATGGTCTTCAGGCCCTGGAGCCAGCCTGGATCACTGCCCGGCAGATCGAGGCGGCACGGATCGCGATGACCCGTTACGTCCGCCGGGGCGGGAAGGTATGGATCAGGATCTTTCCGGATAAGCCCGTGACGGCTAAACCGGCTGAAACGCGTATGGGAAGTGGGAAAGGGTCACCGGAATACTGGGTAGCAGTGGTAAAGCCCGGCCGGATTCTCTTCGAGATCGGCGGGATACCCGAGGAGGTGGCCCGGGAAGCTATGCGGCTGGCGGCGCACAAGCTACCCATCAGAACCAGGTTTGTGAAGCGTGAGGAAGCGGGTGAGGTCAGTGAAGGCTAAGGAGATCAGGGGGTTAACGGCTGAGGAACTGGTGCGGAAAATCGCCGATTCGAAGGAGGAGCTTTTCCGACTGCGCTTTCAGCTTGCGACCGGCCAGCTGGATAACGTGATGAAGATCAGGGAAGTAAAACGGCGTATAGCGCGGTTGAAGACTATCTTGCGCGAGCGAGAGCTCGGCATTAGGAGTTGAAGAGGAGGTCTGACCTTATGGAGCGCGGACGGCGCAAGGTGCGCGTGGGACGCGTGGTGAGCGATAAAATGGATAAGACGGTTGTGGTGGCCGTAGAAACCCTGGTCCGGCATCCACTTTACCAGCGGACGGTTCGGCGGACCAAAAAAGTGAAGGCGCATGATCCAGAAAACGCCTGTCGGGTAGGCGACAAGGTAAGGATCATGGAATGCCGGCCCCTTTCCAAAGAGAAGCGCTGGCGGGTAGTGGAGATCATCGAGCGTGGCAAGCGTTTCGACGTGGTGCCGGATACGGCGTTGGAGATTTCGGACAATGGCTAAGCCGGCGGGTGGGTTAGCACTGTAGGGCGGCTTCGCGTTGGTCCGGTATTTGGTTCGCGGAAGGAGGGAGCTAAATTGATCCAGGTGCATACGATCCTAAACGTGGCAGATAACACCGGCGCGAAGAAGCTGATGTGTATCCGGATTCTTGGCCATGCCCACCAGCGGTACGCTGGGGTTGGCGATATTATTGTCTGTTCCGTTAAAGAGGCGTCGCCCGGGGGTGTGGTTAAGAAGGGGGATGTGGTAAAGGCGGTTGTGGTCCGGACGAAGAAAGAGATGCGGCGTCCGGACGGGTCGTATATCAAGTTTGACGAAAACGCGGCGGTGATTATCAAAGATGACAAAAGCCCGCGGGGAACGCGAATTTTCGGTCCGGTAGCCCGGGAGCTCCGGGAGCGAGACTTTATGAAAATAATCTCGCTTGCCCCAGAAGTCTTATAGGTTGTCTGCGGGTTTTAGGGGGTTGTAAGATGCCTAAGGTACACGTGAAAAAAGGGGATACCGTTTTGGTGATTAGAGGTAAGGATGCGGGTAAAAAGGGCAAGGTCTTGAGCGTCCTACCGCAAAAGCAACGGGTAATTGTAGAGAAGGTAAATATTGTAAAGCGTCATTCCCGCCCGACGCGGCAACTCCCCCAAGGGGGCATTATCGAGAAGGAGGCCCCTATTCATGCCTCCAACGTGATGCTTGTCTGCGGGAAGTGTCACCGGCCTACCCGGGTCGGCCGGCGCTTTTTGGAGGACGGGACGAAGGTCCGGTTCTGCAAGAAGTGTGGCGAGGTGCTGTAGGGTGCGGGAAGTGGCTGTTAAGGAGGGCAAGACCGCGGTGTCACGTGTGTCACGGTTAAAGGAGAAATACCGGAATGAAGTCGTGCCGGCGCTTATGGAGAAGTTCGGCTACAAGAACGTAATGGAAGTCCCGCGGCTCGCTAAGGTTACGATAAACATGGGCTTGGGTGAAGCTATCCAGAACCCGAAGGCAATAGACGCGGCGATTGAGGACTTGAAGGCGATTACGGGGCAGAAGCCTGTGGTAACGCGGGCGAAAAAGTCGATCGCGGCCTTTAAGCTTCGGGCGGGGATGCAGATCGGCGCGAAGGTAACCCTCCGGGGGGAGCGGATGTACGATTTCGTTGATAAGCTTTTCAATATCGTCTTACCGCGCGTCCGCGACTTTCGGGGTGTGCCACCGAAGGTCTTTGACGGCCGGGGGAATTTCACCTTGGGCTTACGGGAGCAGATTATCTTCCCGGAGATCGATTATGACAAGGTCGACCGGGTGCGGGGGATGAATGTAACCTTTGTGACGACGGCGAAGACTGACGAAGAAGCCCGGGAGCTCTTGCGTCTTCTGGGTATGCCTTTCGCCGCGTCATAGCCTTAGTAAAGGAGGTACAGGATGGCCAAAAAATCGCTAATTGCTAAGGCCCAGCGGCCGCCTAAATTTGAGGTCCGGCGCTATAACCGTTGCAAGCTCTGCGGCCGGCCGCGGGCTTACATGCGGAAGTTTGGCGTTTGCCGGATATGCTTCCGGATGCTGTGCTACCGGGGCGAAATCCCGGGTATCCGGAAGGCGAGTTGGTAAGGGAAGGGGGTTGTTTTACCGTGGTTATGACTGATCCCATTGCGGATTTCTTGACCCGGATCAGGAATGCTAATATGGTTTATCGCAGCACGGTAGAGATCCCGGCTTCCAGGGTGAAGATTGCGCTAGCCTCGGTGCTGAAAGACGAAGGCTTCATTAAAGACTATGAGGTCATCGAGGATAACAAGCAGGGGATTATCCGGATCTACCTGAAGTACGGGGCGAATAAAGAACGGGTAATCAGTGGGTTGCGGCGCATTTCCAAACCCGGGCGGCGGGTCTACGCGCGCAAGGACCAAGTCCCGCGCGTGCTAGGTGGTTTTGGGATAGCGATACTTTCCACTTCGAAGGGCATCATGACCGACAAGCAGGCGCGAAAGCTTGGGCTTGGCGGTGAAGTTATCTGCTACGTCTGGTAGCGGGGAGGTGGCGTATGTCGCGAATCGGCAAAAGACCCATTCCTTTGCCGCAGGGAGTGGAGGTCACGATAGAAGGTAACAGGGTGGCGGTTAAAGGCCCGCTCGGGACGCTCGCGAGGGAGTTTCCCGAAGGGATAACTATCGAAAAACAAGACGCGGCACTCTTGGTCCACCGCCGTTCAGATGAACCGCGGGACAGGGCGCTGCACGGACTAAGCCGGACGCTGCTGAATAACATGGTGGTCGGCGTGACGCAAGGCTTTACAAAGGGGCTCGAGATAGTGGGGGTAGGTTACCGGGCGGCCAAGCAGGGACGTAAGCTTACCCTCACCGTCGGCTATTCGCACCCGGTGGAGATCGAGTCTCCAAAGGGAGTAGAGATTGAGGTGCCGGCACCCAACAAGATTATCGTAAAAGGTGCCGACAAAGAGAAAGTTGGGCACGTAGCGGCTTACATCAGAAGCGTGCGCGAGCCGGAGCCTTACAAAGGCAAGGGTATCCGTTACGAAGACGAGGTTATCCGCCGGAAGGCCGGTAAGGCTAGCGGTAAAGGGAAGAAGTAAGGAGGGAACGAAGTTTGGGTTTTAACAAACCTGACCGTAAGGAGTTGAGGGAACGGCGCCGGATGAGGGTCCGGAAAAAGGTTCACGGTACCGCTGAGCGCCCGCGGCTCAACGTCTTCCGAAGTCTGAAGCATATCTATGCGCAGGTCATCGATGATGACCGCGGTATTACCTTGGTGGCAGCTTCTTCGCTTTCGCCGGAGTTGCGGGGCAAGATTAACGGTGGTAATATTGAAGGTGCGGCTGCGGTCGGTAGGCTTATTGCCGAGAAGGCAAAGGCGAAAGGGATCAATAGGGTGGTTTTCGACCGCGCCGGTTACCTTTACCACGGACGAGTAAAGGCCCTTGCGGACGCAGCTAGGGAAAACGGGCTGGAGTTTTAAGAAAAAGGGGGGAAAAGGGTGGAGAGCATCGACGCCTCGAAACTTGAACTTACGGAAAAGGTCGTTTCGATCAGGCGGTGCGCCAAGGTCGTTAAAGGGGGCCGGCGGTTTAGCTTCTCGGTTTTGGTGATCGTCGGCGATGGTCAAGGCCACGTAGGTGCGGGACTCGGTAAGGCGGGCGAGGTGCCCGACGCGATAAAAAAGGGGATTGAAGACGCTAAGAAGAACCTGATTAAAGTGCCAATGGTAGGAACGACGATTCCTTACGAGGTCGTAGGGCATTTTGGCGCCGGTAAGGTACTTTTAAAGCCAGCGGCTCCTGGTACCGGAATCATCGCGGGTAGTGCTGTCCGGGCGATCCTGGAGCTGGCGGGGGTAAAGGATATCCTTACCAAGTCGCTGGGAACGAATAACCCGCACAACATGACGCGGGCAACCTTTGACGCTCTCAAAAAACTGCGCGACCCGGACGAAATCAGGCGTTCGCGCGGCCTGCTTGGCCAGGACTACGTGGCTAGGAGGGAAGCGTGATGGGAGAGATGAGAATCACCCTTGTGCGGAGCACTATCGGCGCTACTAAGAAACAGCGGGCGACCGTAGCGGGTCTGGGGCTCCGCCGGGTTAACCAGAGGGTGGTGAAGCCGAGTAACGCCGCACTTAAGGGGATGGTAGCAAAGATTCATCATCTCGTCCGGGTTGAAGAGTCAGGTTGAAGAGTCATAAGGAAGGGGGTTAAGCATGCGGCTATCAGATTTGAAGCCTGCTCCCGGAGCACGCCGGAAGCCTACCCGGAAAGGGCAGGGTATCGGTTCAGGGCTAGGTAAGACGGCAGGGAGAGGCCACAAGGGGCAGAAGGCCCGTTCCGGCGGCGGGGTGCGTCCCGGATTCGAAGGTGGTCAGATGCCGTTAGCGCGCCGGATGCCCAAGCGTGGCTTTACTAATATTTTTAAGAAGGAATACGTGATTGTGAACCTCGGCCAGCTTAACCGGTTTGAAGATGGTACAGTGGTGGGGCCGGAGCTGCTCCGTGAGGCTGGTCTTATCAAAAAGAGAGGCGCGGTAAAGATTCTAGGGTCTGGCGAACTGAAAAAGGCGCTTACCGTCAGAGCCCATGCCTTTAGCCAGGGGGCCGCGGCGAAGATAGCGGCGGCAGGCGGTAAAGCCGAGGTGATCTAGGATGGCGGGGCTCGCGGGTATCAAAACGGCGGTTAATTTACAGGACCTCCGGACGCGACTCTTTTACACCATCGGACTGCTACTTATCTTTCGTCTGGGAGCGCACATTCCGGTTCCCGGGGTTAACCCGGCGGTGGTCGCCAAGCTTATTGAAAGCGGCGCGCTCTTCGGCTTTTTTGACGTGATTTCTGGTGGGGCGTTTAAAAACTTTTCGGTCTTTGCGATGAGCATTACGCCGTATATCAACTCGTCGATCATCACGCAGCTCTTAACGGTGGTAATTCCGTACCTTGAAAAACTCGCTAAAGAGGGCGAAGAGGGGCGCAAGAAGATTACCCAGTATACGCGGTACGGGACCGTAATCCTGGCCTTTCTGCAGGCGATCGGCATGGCGCTCTTTCTCCGGGGTGCGCTTCTACACCCGGGTTTCTTTAGCTACCTGGTGGTAGCTATTAGCCTCACTGCGGGGACGGTCTTCCTGATGTGGCTCGGGGAGCAGATCACCGAGAAGGGGATCGGCAACGGGATTTCGCTCCTGATTTTTGCCGGTATCGTCTCCCGGATTCCGGCTGGCGGCGCCCGGGTACTCGATTACCTGCAGGCGGGAACGATTAATATTTTAAGCGTGGTGCTCCTGGTAGTCATTGCGGTGGCGGTGATTGCTGGAATAGTAGCCGTAAACGAGGCGCAACGGCGGATTCCGGTGCAGTACACCAAGCGAGTGGTCGGCCGGAAGGTTTACGGAGGGCAGAGCACGCACCTACCGCTGGGGGTGAATATGGCGGGCGTGATTCCCGTAATTTTCGCCTCCTCGCTCTTAATGTTTCCGGAACAGGTAGCCGGATGGCTGAAGGGTAATGTGGTGGCGGACTGGTACATGCGCTATTTTCACTGGGGGTCCGCAGCGCACACGATAATCTACGCACTGCTTATTATTGGGTTCACCTATTTTTACACGGCGGTAATCATGAACCCGCTCGACGTGGCCGAGAACATCAAGAAGTACGGCGGGTTCATTCCGGGAATCCGCCCCGGGCGGCCTACCGCAGAGTATATTAGCCGCGTGATGACGCGTATCACCCTGGCGGGTGCGGTTTTTCTGGCGTTAATCGCCATCCTGCCGAACTTTGTACTACTGGCGACGCGGATTCCGCATATCTACTTCGGCGGGACGGCTTTGCTAATCGTTGTAGGTGTGGCTCTCGAGACGATGAAGCAGCTTGAGGCCCATCTCTTGATGCGGAGTTACCAGGGGTTTATCAAGTAGGGTTAGCGGGATGATCTATAAAAAGTCCGAGCGAGAACTTGGTTATATGCGCGACGCGGGGCGGATCGTAGCCCTTACCCTGCGGGAATTAGAAAAAGCGATTAAGCCCGGGGTTACTACGGGGGAGCTTGATGCCATCGCCGAGGCGTTTATCCGGCGGCAGGGGGCGACGCCAGCCTTCAAAGGCCTTTATGGGTACCCAGCCAGCATCTGCACCTCCGTAAACGAGCAGGTGGTGCATGGGATACCGGGGACACGGCGGCTGCAGGAAGGTGACATCATCAGCATCGATGTCGGAACGGTGTTGAACGGCTACTGCGGCGATGGTGCGGCCACCTTTCCGGTAGGGAGCATAAGTCAAGCGGCCGCGCGGCTCTTGCGCGTTACCGAAGAGGCCCTTAGGAAGGGCATCGAACAGGCGGTTACCGGCAACCGGTTGTCGGATATCTCCCACGCCATCCAGCAGTGGGTGGAAAGCCACGGCTTTTCGGTGGTCCGTGATTTCGTGGGCCACGGCATCGGTAGAAAGATGCACGAAGAGCCGCAGGTACCTAATTTCGGGCCGCCAGGGCGCGGCCCGCGGCTGGAAGCCGGGATGACGCTAGCGATAGAGCCAATGGTTAATGAAGGTAATTACGAAGTCCAGGTCCTTGAGGATAACTGGACAGTAGTTACCAAGGATGGCAAGCTATCAGCGCATTTCGAACATACCGTGGCTGTCAAGGACGGGGCGGCCGAGATTTTGACCCGCCTGTAAGGGGGGACGAGAGTGCCGGGCGAGGAGCTGAATAAACTCCAGCCGGGCCGGCTTGTGAGTTCGAAAGCCGGGCGCGATCGCGGGCGTTACTACCTTATTTATGAGGTGCTTTCCGACCGCTTGGTTAGGGTTGTCGACGGTACGGGGCGGCGGATCGAGAACCCAAAAGAGAAGAATGTGAAGCACTTACAGTTTCACGCTCCGGTAGCGGTGACGGTGGCTGAAAAGTTAGCGCGGGGCGAGCGGGTGACCGATGCGGAGATTAGACAGGCGCTAGAGCGCCTGGTAGACAAAGATAAAAGTTAAAACAAAGAACCGACCCTGTAACCAAAAGGAGGGCTCCATGTCGAAACAGGATGTTATCGAAGTAGAGGGTACGGTTATCGAGCCTCTGCCGAACGCGATGTTCCGGGTCGAACTGGCTAACGGGCATAAGGTTTTAGCCCACGTCTCCGGGAAAATCAGGATGCATTTTATCCGGATCTTGCCCGGGGATAAAGTGATGGTGGAACTTTCGCCTTATGATCTGACCCGGGGCCGTATCGTCTACCGGTACAAGTAAACTAAGCGTGGCCTAGCAGCGTGGTGTCAGGTTACCGGCTGGATATAAATAGGGCGATAAGCGGTGCGGGATTACGAGCCCGGCGTACCGCGCGGGGCTTCGACCGGTATTTTTGCTCACTTTTTAAAGGGGAGGCGCAAGCAATGAAGGTGCGGCCGTCGGTTAAGGCGATTTGCGAAAAGTGCAAGATAATCCGGCGGAAGGGGAAAGTGATGGTTATTTGTGTCAACCCGAAGCATAAGCAGAAGCAGGGTTAAGGAGGTGAAGGAAGTTGACGCGTATTGCGGGTGTAGATTTACCGAAGGATAAGCGGGTGGAAATCGGGCTCACCTACATTTACGGCATCGGTCGCTCCACCGCGAAAAAGATCCTGGCAAAGACAGGGATTAACCCGGATACCCGGGTGAAGAACCTTACCGAAGAAGAGATAAGCCGGTTACGCGAAGTTATCGACCGGGAGTACAAGGTCGAAGGCGATCTCCGGCGGGAAGTAGCTCTGAATATTAAGCGCCTAATGGAGATCGGTTGTTACCGGGGTTTACGCCACCGGCGGGGCCTCCCCGTGCGGGGACAACGTACCCGGACCAATGCGCGTACCCGGAAAGGCCCGCGCCGCACGGTTGGCGTTCGGAGAAAGAAATAAGGAGGGTAACGGATGGCGCGACGTGCGCGAACGAAGAAGAAAGAAAGAAAAAATATCGAACAGGGTATAGCCCATATCAAATCAACATTTAACAATACCATTATTACGATTACGGATAATAACGGCAACACGGTATCCTGGGCTAGTGCCGGTACGGTGGGCTTCAAAGGGAGCCGAAAGAGTACACCGTTTGCGGCTCAGTTGGCTGCTGAGAAGGTGGCGCGAGAGGCCATGGAACACGGAATGAAAGAGGTTGCCGTGTTAGTGAAAGGTCCGGGCGCCGGGCGGGAGGCGGCTATCAGATCGCTTCAGGCGGCCGGCCTGCAGGTAAGTCTGATCAAGGACGTAACGCCTATTCCACATAACGGCTGCCGGCCCCCAAAGCGCCGGCGCGTATAGGAGGTAAAGGGAAAAGTGGCACGTTATACTGAGGCTCGTTGCCGGCTCTGTCGCCGGGAAGGGGTCAAGCTTTATCTCAAAGGCGACCGGTGTTATAGTAATCGTTGCGCCATGGAGCGGCGGAATTACCCTCCGGGACAGCACGGTCGGACGCGGCGGAAAGTTACAGAGTACGCCTTACAATTGCGGGAAAAACAAAAACTTCGCTGGATTTACGGAGTCTTAGAGGCCCAGTTCCGAAACTATTTCGAGAAAGCTGAGCGGCAGCAGGGGATCACCGGCGAGAACCTTTTGCGCCTACTAGAGCGGCGTCTCGATAACGTGGTTTACCGGCTCGGTCTGGCGAGTTCCCGCGCCGAAGCCCGGCAACTCGTGCGTCATGGTCACTTTCAGGTCAACGGGCGAAAGGTTAATATTCCTTCGTACCTGGTAAGGGTTGGTGACCGGATCAGCGTCGCGCCAAATTCGAAAGAGTCGCCGCGGATTAAAGAGTTGATGGAACGGGCGGCCCAGAATATTCCACCGGCCTGGTTAAGCTACGATGCGGACGCGGCGACGGGGGAGGTCCTGGCTTATCCTGCCAGAGACCAGATCGACGTTCCGGTGCGGGAGCAGCTGATTGTCGAGCTCTACTCACGGTAACGCCGGAAGAGGCTGGTTTAAGGGGGCTTTTTATGTTAGAAATTGAAAAACCCAGGATTGAGTGTGACACCATCTCGCCTGCGGGTGATTTCGGGCGTTTCGTGGTTGAGCCGCTAGAGCGGGGTTTCGGGATTACCATCGGGAACGCGCTCCGTCGGGTACTTCTTTCCTCTATTCCCGGTGCTGCGGTAACGACGGTAAAGATCCAGGGTGTTCTGCACGAGTTCATGGCGGTACCGGGTGTACGCGAAGATGTGACGGAGATTATTCTGAACCTGAAGGGCCTAAAAATTAAGATGCACACTAATGAGGAACGCATCCTCCGTATCGAGGCTACAGGTGAAAAGGTGGTCCGGGCGGCGGATATTATCGGCGACGCCGACGTAGAGATTATCAATCCCGATCACTATATTGCCAGCCTGGCACCTGAAGGGCGCCTCTTCATGGAGATGAAGGTGGTGCACGGAAGGGGTTACGTTCCGGCAGAACGTCAGCAGGCTGAGTTTGTTATCGGGGTAATTCCGGTTGATGCGGACTTTTCTCCCGTGAAAAAAGTGAATTACACCGTTGAAAGTACGCGGATCGGACAGGCCACCGATTTTGATAAGCTGATCTTAGAGGTATGGACCAATGGTTGTGTGCGTCCCGACGAAGCGGTGAGCTTAGCGGCGCGTATCCTGTCGGAGCACTTCCTGCTCTTTACCGGCTTGAGCGAGACGGTGAGTAAGATGTCGATTATGGTAGAGAAAGGAGAGGAGAAGAAGAACCGGCTACTTGATCTGACGATCGATGAGCTTGATCTTTCAGTTCGTTCCTCTAACTGCTTAAAGCGGGCAGGTATACTAACGGTTGAGCAATTGATCCAATGCGACGAGGAGGAAATGAAGAAGGTTCGGAACCTCGGTAAGAAGTCGCTCGAGGAGATTAAGCAGAAGCTAGCTGAGCTTGGGCTTTCCCTCCGCAAAAGCGGCGAGTGACGCTCAAGCTTTAACCGGTGACGGTTTATTCCTTGGACGGATAGATCAGGAAGGGGGTAACGATTAACCGTGGGCTACAGAAAACTTGGCGTGCGGACCGGGCACCGGAAGGCGCTGCTGCGAAACCTGGTTACCGCGCTTTTCCGGGACGGGAGGATTACTACTACCGAACCGCGAGCCAAAGAGGTCCGCAGCATTGCGGAAAAGATGGTTACGCTGGCCAAAAGAGGGGATCTTGCTGCCCGACGGCAGGTTCTCGGTTACATCTACGATGAGGACGTTGTCCGGAAGCTTTTTAGTACCATTGGTCCGCGTTATACTAATACACCTGGCGGGTATACCCGAATCATGAAGCTTGGGGAGCGGCGGGGTGACGCGGCCGAGATGGTGGTTGTAGAATTGGTGTGAGTGGTGCGGGTAATAACCGCTGCTTTGCCCTAAAGGTGGCCTACGACGGGACGCATTTTCATGGCTTCCAGAAGCAGCCAGGTCTCCGGACAGTCCAAGGGGTGCTTGAGACGTGTCTCGCGTCTTTAGCCCGCGGTGCGTCTCCGGTAAAAGGGGCGGGGCGAACCGATGCGGGAGTGCATGCAAAAGGCCAGGTGGTCTCGTTCTGCTGCGGGGACTGGCCGATTCCGGTGGACCGCGTGGTACCGGCCCTTAACGGCGTGCTTCCGGAAGATATCGCCGTTCTGGCGGCAGCGGAGGTGCCACCGGGTTTTCACCCCCGCTACGACGCGATGCGCAAGGTTTACCGTTATACCATTTTTCGGCGGGCAGTACGCTGTCCGCTTTCGCGTCTTTACGCGCTCCATTTCCCCGGACCCCTTGATGTGGCGCGGCTGGCGGAGGCGATGGACCTTTTAGTGGGGAAGCATGACTTTCGCGCCTTTCAGAATACCGGGCGGCCGGTGCAATCGGCTGTGCGTACCCTTTTCACGTGCCGGGTCCAAGAGGATGGGGATTTCCTTCACCTCTGGTTCGCCGCCGACGGTTTTCTCTACCAGATGGTCCGGATCATCGTAGGGACGCTGCTGGAGATCGGGCGCGGGCGGCTCGCGCCTGCGGTAATCAGCGAGGCCCTGAAAAGCGGTGACCGGCGGCTCTTAGGGCCGACCGCACCGCCGCACGGGCTCTGCCTCGAAGCGGTTCACTACCGGCAGGAACTCTTTGCCGGCACGGACGAGGAGGGGTGCTAGTGACGCTGTGGAAGTGTCCGGGGCAGGACCGGCGCGATTTTAAACCGGAGGATGTCATCTTGTCGCCTTGCCCGGCGTGCGGGGCGGAGATAGAATTCTTTCCCGATGACATTATGGTGCGCTGCTCTGCCTGCGGCAAGCTTGCCCGTAATCCCAAGTTTAACCCTGCTTGCGCAGCCTGGTGCGCCTACGCGGATAAGTGTCTTGGTGTAATGGCGGCGGTTTACCGGTAGCAACCGGAGGTCTTGCGGGAGAAGCTGATCGTGGCGGTTAACCGGAGGCTGGCTGGTTTTCCAGCAGTCCGGCAGCGGGCGCTTGCCGCTGCAACTTACGCGGCCGAGCTGGCTCAGCGCGAAGGGGGAGCGCCCTTAGTGGTGACGGCGGCGGTTTTGCTCCAGAACATTGTCCTGGCTGACCCGGAAGCTGCAGGGATGGGACTTGCGGCCCGCGCGCGGGAAGTAATGGCGTCGGTAGGCCTACCGCCAGAGGCGATTGAGGCGGCGGTGGTGGTTCTCGGGGCGCTTGCCGGCGGTCCGGGTACCGGACAGCTTGAGGAGCGACTGGCTCGGGACGCGCTCCGCCTGGCGGACTGGCCCCGGGAAACGGAGGGGAAGGGGCCGTCCGGAGTGGAAGCGCTGGCGGCGAGCTTCGAAACGGCAGCGGGCCGGGAGATAGCGCGGGCGAAGGCAGGCAGAAGGCGTGACTGACAGGGTAACGCCAGACATATTTTGTTATTTCAGGCTGGGGCGGGTTGACGGTGTGAGCTATGGAGGGATATAATAAAACCGAAGGGTTTTGAAGGAGTTGGGAGCCGTGCCGGTAAAGGTGGTTTGCGAAAACCGTAAGGCGCGGCACGATTATTTTATCTTTGAAACCTTTGAGGCCGGCATGGTGCTGACGGGCACGGAGGTAAAATCTCTCCGGGCCGGGCGCGGGAACCTCAAAGAGAGCTACGCCCGGGTGGAGAACGGGGAGCTCTGGCTCTATGACATGCACATCAGCCCTTACGAGCAGGGGAACCGCTTCAACCACGAGCCCAAACGGCCGCGCAAGCTCCTGATGCACAAAGGTGAGATCATGCGTCTCTGGGGGCGGACGCGCGAGAAGGGTTTGACGCTTGTTCCCTTGCGGTGTTATTTTAAGGACGGCAGGGCAAAAGTCGAGATAGCGCTGGCCAAAGGCAAGAAGGTCTACGACCGGCGCGAGGAGATTGCGGCCCGTGAGGCGAAGCGGGAAGTGGAGCGGGCCCTGCGTGGTAAAGAGTAGGTTTGAAAGCGGGGGCGACAGGTTTCGACGGGGGAAGCGGAGGCAAGAGGAGCGAGCCGGGGTTGCTACCAGCCCGTTAAAACGGTGGCAAAAGCATAAACGCCAACAAGCAAGAACTTGCTCTGGCCGCATAAGTTTGGCCAGCATCCTGCGCGCCTTTGCCTGCGGGGCGGGTCGGGGTGTGACGTGAGCAGGCTTGCCTTAAGGCCGGTTCCCGGGGGTCTTTAAGGGAGAACTAACCGGGATAGCGTCCGGTAGAGCCTGGCTGTGGGCGCTGCCGACGCGAAGCGCAGTACACAGCCTGCGCTCGGAGAAACTCTTGTAGCCGGTCCTTCGGACGGGGGTTCGATTCCCCCCGCCTCCACCAATTAGCACACAGAACTCCCGACGAGAAAGGGCGGGAGTTTTTTTATTTTACGCCACGCGTAAAGATTTTTCTCTTTTTCGCCGAAATCATTTTGGGGTTCTAAAGGAGGGATGGCTGTTTGACGGATAGGATAACTGTATCGCAAGAGGCAGAGAACGGTGTCGATTCGTTAGAAAGGAATTGGCGTCGGCGCACCCTTGCGCTCTCCGTTGCCTTTATATTGCTGATGGTCGCAACGGGGCTTGTTGGTATAATAGTTGCAAGATATACCAGTGGCCTTTATCGACACGCGCTTAACCGTCATATCCTTCTGGAACGGGAGCTTCGCTTAACCCTCCTCGCTTTTACCGCCGCCGCTTTCCAGCGCCAGAGATTTCTGCAGAGCCAAAGTCGAGAGGCAGAACGGGAGTTCTACGCTGGGCTGGACGATTTTTACCGGCATTTAAAGCGTTTAGACAAACTTGCAGCGGGTGAGATCCCGGCAGCTGTAATCCACACGCTCGAAGGGGCGATGGAGGATTACCGGCGCTTCGCCGAAAGACGCCGAAAGAAGTGTAGCGGCAAGGCGGGAGGGTAACTTGCGGGAGGCAGAAACGTTTTACGAAGGCGAGTTAGCCGCCTGCCGGCAGGACATCTTCAGCGCCGGCGAGCGCATCGGGGCGGCGATCGAGGCCCACAACCAGGGAACCGACCGTCAGGCAGTAGTGGCGTTGCGGTGGTTGGCGGTCGCTAAAGGTGTTTTGGGGTTGGCCTTTGCGGCTTATTTTGGTCTCTGCGTTATTACTTTCCGCCAGGTTAACCGGTTAGTCCAAGAGTTGGCAGGGGTACGGCGGTTAAGTGAGCAAGGCGGCATCGGCGGTAAGTTCGAGCAGTTGCTCACCCTGCTGAATGCCCGGCTGGCGGAGTTGCAGGATGTTGCTGTAAGGCTGGGGAAGAAGACGCGCTATCTGCGCGGGGCGGTAGATACGTTGGCGGAAGAAGCGGAACAGGCGGCTGGGGTGGTAATGAATACTACCTGGGTGGCGTTTCAGGCGGCCCGGGACGCCGAGATGGTTTCAGCCGGTTCGATAACGCCTTCGGATACGGCCAGCGTGGTCACCCGGAGGATCGCCGAAGAAACGGCAAAGCTCGCTACAGTTCTCGAGGAAGTGGACGGCCTTCAGGAGACTCTCGAACGAGCCTGTATGGTGCTCCGACGTCTGGAGGCGGCGGTGAGCGAGGGGAAGGAGCTTAACGGGTTCCGGCAGGAGATCGCCAGATTGGCGGCACTTTTGCATCCCGAAGGCGGTGCTACCGGCGAAGCGGTCCGGTGCATAACGGAAGCGCTCGGCTCCTTCCGAGAGACCCTCGGGGTACTTGAGCAGTGGTGGGGAGAAGAATTCCGCGGTTTGATGCAGCGCCTCTTGGCCCTGAAGGAGCAGGTAACCGGTCTTGGCGCGATGGCCGAGCAGCATACGGCGATGGTCGAAGAGGTCACCTCCTCGATTTATGTTGTCGCCCAGATGACAGAGGAGCTTGAAGCGCTGGCGGCACAATTTAAAGGGGACAAAGGGCAAAGCGGTTAACGAGAGCCTTCGGGCGGACAAGATAAAAAAGATTCCCGACCCGAAGGGTGAGTGGTTTGGGCTTACTTGAAGTGGTGGCCCGTACGGTCATCATCTACTTTGTGGTGCTGCTCATAGTCCGCCTTATGGGAAAGCGCGAAATCGGGCAACTTTCGCCTTTTGATTTCGTGGTGGCGATCGTCATCGCGGAGGTGGCCGCCCTGCCGATGGAGCAGCCAGAGATTCCGCTCCTACGGGGTCTGGTTCCCCTTTTCGTCCTCGTGAC
>NZ_JBRAIN010000025.1:5160-19272 GCF_052743955.1 Thermodesulfitimonas sp. | reverse complement strand
CGCTTCCACCTGTCTGCGTAAGTACCCGCTCGACCTCACGCAGTGCCTTGGCCGGAATGAGACTTTCCGTTACACCTTGCCCCCTTGCCGCCATTTCGTACACAGCAAGGCGGTGCCCATCCGTTGCTGCCAAGGTAAGTATTCCATCGATAACCTGAACCTGAACGCCAGTAAAGACCGGGCGAAGCTCATCCTTACCCGCTGCGTAAAGAACAGCCCGGAGGGCGTCGCGAAAGTCTGCTCCTAGTTCTAACACCTCCGTGGCTTCCGCCTGGTCACCTAGGAGGGGGAATTCCTCCGGTAAGAACGCCGCTAGCTGCACTTCGCCACCTTTATAAGTGAGAATGACGTTCGGGCCAGTCGCTTCGATTTCAACATCGCTATCGCTTATTCGTCTAACGATCTCCGCTAGCTGGCGCGCAGGGATTGCCGCTTCGCCTTCCCGGTATACTCCTCCTGCTGGCGCAGAGCAGCGGATTATAAACTCTAGATCGCTACCAGTTACCTCCACTTTACCGTCCGCAGCCCGGACCAGAAGGGCAGTAGCAACCGGAAGCGGGCTACGGGAAGGCACGGCCCGGAGAGCTGTATTGATAGCGGTAAGAAAGTTTTCTTTTGTTATCCTAAAGTGCAACGGTGGCACCTCCCACGTTTGTATGTTGGTCCCTGTTAGTGGTCGCTTTTAGGGCGCTTGTCCTTAGGTTTATAAGGCTATGTACTACCCTCGTAGTCATAAGTAATAGTGGGTGTTAATATGTTGATATCGTCTCCGGTACGCTGGCCGAAGGAGATCAGCCTTGTGGATGACTCTTTCTTTAATTTTTATTTTTTTAGGTAAGGTTTTTGATCTGGTTGGTGATATCGGTTATGATACGCTGCAATGCTAAGTCAGCCTGGAGTTCAGTCGTAATCTTTTCGTAAGCGTGCAGAACGGTAGTATGGTCTCGGCCCCCAAAGCACTCGCCGATTTTGGGTAGGGAGAGATCCGTGAGTTCGCGACAAAGATACATAGCGATCTGGCGCGGGTAGGCCACAGCCCGGTTCCTTTTTTTAGTTTTAAGGTCTTCGGGCCGGAGATTGTAATATTTGGCGACCACTTCCTGAATGAGTTCAGCGGTTATCGGGCGCGGCTGGGAGAGTTTAAAGACATCTTTTAGTGCTGTAGCTGCTGTTTCCAGTGTTATAGGGCTGGTGGTGAGAGCCGCATAAGCTACAATTCGGGTAAAAGCGCCCTCAAGTTCCCGAATGTTCGACTGGATCTTGTCAGCAATGTAGAGCAATGTTTCGTCGGGCACGTCGATGTTTTCCAATTGCGCCTTTTTGCGAAGGATAGCAACGCGGGTCTCTAAATCCGGCGGTTGGATATCAGAGATGAGACCCCACTCGAACCGCGACCGGAGACGGTCTTCAAGGGTAGGAATCTCTTTTGGCGGCCGGTCGCTGGATATGACGATCTGACGGGAAGATTCGTACAGGGTGTTAAAAGTGTGGAAAAATTCCTCCTGGGTTCGCTCTTTTCCCGCCAGGAACTGGATGTCGTCGATAAGTAGAACATCAACGTTGCGGTATTTCTCCCGAAACTTTACCGTTTCGTTGAGCCGCAGGGCGTCAATTAGCTCGTTAGTAAATTTCTCCGTAGTAACGTAGAAGACCCGGAGGTGTGGTTCTTTGGTGGTAATATGGTGGCCGATGGCGTGCATAAGGTGAGTTTTTCCCAGACCTACACCGCCGTAGATAAAGAGGGGGTTATAAGCACGGGCAGGTGCCTCGGCGACGGCGAGCGCAGCAGCGTGGGCAAAACGGTTGGAGTTGCCAACGACGAAATTAGCAAAGGTATATTTAGGATTAAGGTGAGTTCCCGAGTACGAAGGTTCGGGGCGTAGGCGTGCGGCTACGTAGGAATCGATCTCCTCGGGAAGGATGAACTGGACCACGAGTTCCTTGCCAAGTGCGCTGCTTAGTGCTTCTTTCAGGAGGGGAGCGTAGCGCTGGGTCAGCCAATCACGAGAAAAAGTATTGGGAGCAGCGACATAAAGGGTGTTATCGTTAAACGAAACGGGCTCGAGGGGTTTAAGCCAGTGCTCGAAGGAGTGTTTAGCGACGACCTTTTCAAGGTTAAGCATAATTTGGCCCCATACTTGTTTAATTTCGGGGTTAAGCACGCGTCTCCCTCCGGAAAAGGTTTTCAGTTGCTAACAGACGCATCCACAGGGTTATACACACCATGTGGATAAACAGGAAAGTTAGCTTAGAGAAAGTTAGCTTAGAGAACTAAGAATATCCTTTTTAGTTTTATCCTATCAAAGGAGGGATAGATTATCAACAAGGGATTTCGGGAGGGGTGGTGGGAGATAGTCGCTGCCGGGCTCCCGCTTGACCGCCAGGAAGTGGTAGGGTATAATTTTGGTGTACTTTTTCGGTAGCTGCTGTTTTTTTATATTGATTCGGGGGTGGCGTAAAGTGAAGCGGACTTACCAGCCGAAGGTGAGAAGGCGAAAGCGGGAGCATGGCTTCCTGAAGAGGATGCGGAGCCGAAGCGGACGCAACGTTATTAAAAGACGCCGCCTGAAGGGAAGAAAAAGGTTAACAGCGTAAGTGAGGCGGCGCTTTTGATCTTGGCGGCGCAGGGGCAAAGTAAGGCGCGCGCAGGCCGACTGGGTAAGCGGGAGTTTGCACGTATTTTCCGCCAGGGGAAGCGAGCGGCGGTGGGAGCGGTGGTTGTTTACCGGGTGGCGAGTGGCGGTGGCGGGCCTCGCGTTGGGGTAGCAGTTAGCCGTAAGGTAGGCGGGGCCGTGCGACGCAACAGGATCCGGCGTCTCCTGCGGGAGGTTTTTCGGCGCAACCGGGAGTGGTTTGCGGCGGGTTACGACTATATACTGTTAGGCAGAGAAAGCGCAACGAGAGAAAGATATGCGACCATTGCCGAGCAAGTAAAGGAAGTCTTAAGGAGGCTATCTTAGATGGTTGTCAAGCGGCTTGTGGTTCTATTGATTCGCGCATATCAAGTTATGCTCTCACCCTTAATCCCACCCCGGTGTCGTTTTTACCCTACGTGCTCACAATACGCGCTGGAGGCGATAGAACGGCACGGCGTGCTGGACGGGGGGCTGTTAGCGCTTAGGCGCTTTGGACGTTGCCATCCGTTTGGACGTGGTGGTTATGACCCGGTGCCGCGCAATTTGAGGAGGTAAAACTTTGCACGGTTTTTTTGCGGGCCTCGTCGACGGTATGACCCTTTTGTTGAACTGGCTTTACGGGGTAACGGCAGCTATAGGAATTCCTAACTATGGCTTAGCGATTATCCTGCTAACTGTATTGGTAAAGGGTGTGCTTTACCCGCTTAACTACAAACAGATGCACTCGATGCTAGCTATGCAGCGGCTCCAACCGCGGCTGAAGGAAATTCAGGAAAAGTACCGCAAGGACCCACAGAAGTTGCAGCAAAAGGTAATGGAGCTTTATCAGGAACACGGTATTAACCCGATGTCGGGTTGTTTACCGCTGCTTATCCAGCTGCCGATTCTGATTGCGTTGTACCGCTCCTTGCTGAATCTCTTTAGCCACCCGGGCGCGGAGAATCTTCACTTTCTGTGGATTAGCAACTTAGCTCACAAAGGAATTAGTAGCCCGACGGACATCATTCTGCCACTGCTAGCGGGAGCGACTACCTACTGGCAGATGAAGATCACACCGCAGGGCGCTGGGCAACAAGAGATGCAACGGGTAATGGCACTCACGATGCCTCTGTTCATTATGTGGATTACCACTACCCTCCCGGCAGGCCTAGGGTTATACTGGGTTGTTTATAACATCCTCACGATAATCCAGCAGTATATGATGAACCGGCGGCTCTTCGCACGGGAAAAGGAGGCTGTAGAGGGTGAGGGAAGTCGTTAAGAGCGGGAAGACGGTGGAGGAAGCCGTAGCACAAGCGTTAGCAACACTCGGAGCGAGGCGGGATGAAGTTACGGTAGAGGTTTTGAGTGAGCCAACGCAGGGGGTTCTGGGTTTCATAGGCGCAAAGCCCGCGGTAGTGCGGGTGATAATCCAGGAGGGGGCCGGAAGCAGGGCTGCGGCACTGGTTCAGAGCATTCTTAGTGCGTTGGGGTTGAATGGTCAAGTCAACGTACGGGAGGATGCAGAGGCGATCGAGATAGAGATTACAGGTGAAAAATTAGGTGTGCTTATCGGACGGCGGGGAGAGACGTTAAACGCCTTGCAGTACTTGGTTGCCTTGGCGGTTAACCGGGGTGAGGAAGAGAAAAAGCGGGTTTTCGTCGATGTGGGCGGCTACAGAAAAAAGCGGGACGAAACGCTGCGGGCGCTGGCGCTGAAGCTTGCCGAAAAAGTAAAGCGGCGGGGGCGGAGCATCGTCCTGGAACCGATGAGCCCGCACGAACGAAGGATTATCCATATGACGCTGCGCGAGCGGGACGATATTTATACGTTCAGTGAGGGGGAGGAACCTTTTCGGAAGATCGTGATCTCGCCGCGGAAGTAGCTGGTGAGTTTGGTGCAAGGGGATACGATTGCGGCGATCGCAACGCCTCTCGGGGAGGGAGGCGTTGGCATTGTAAAGGTAAGCGGGCCGGACGCGATAGCGATCGCGCGGCGGGTCTTCCGGCCTAAGAAAAACCATAACTGGGTAGAGGGACCGGCGTATCGCCTGGTGTACGGACACGTGGTTGATCCGGAAACCGGGGCGGTAATCGATGAGGTCCTTCTTTCTTTTATGCGGGCACCATACAGCTATACGACCGAGGACGTTGTGGAGTTTAATTGCCATGGTGGTTTTATAGCGGTTCAACAGGTGCTAGAGGTGGTACTGCAGGCAGGGGCGCGATTGGCCGAGCCGGGGGAGTTTACGCAGCGGGCTTTCCTAGGAGGCCGGATCGATCTGTGCCAGGCGGAGGCGGTGCTCGATGTGATTCGCGCCGCGACGGTGGAGGGGCTCCGGGTAGCACAGGCCCAGTTGGGGGGCCGGCTTACAGCAGCGGTACGGAAGTTGCGGCGGGAGGCGCTGGAGTTGCTAGCCGTGGTGGAAGCAGGGATTGACTTTCCAGATGATGTTCCCGGCCCGCCGCCGGCGGAGATCCTCGAGCGGGTTGAAGAACTTTTAAAACAGGGAGAGACACTGCTAAGAAACGCTGCGGCAGGTGCCGTTTACCGGGATGGCGTGGTAACGGTGCTCGCCGGGAAGGCGAACGTCGGAAAATCGTCGTTGTTGAATGCGCTGGTAGGTCGTCAGAGAGCGATTGTAAGCGCGGTACCGGGAACAACGCGTGATATTATCGAGGAGGTTATTAACGTTAGAGGTATTCCCCTGCGCGTGCTCGATACGGCTGGTATCCGCGACGCAGTGGAGGAAGTGGAAAAGATCGGTGTGGAACGGGCAAGGGAGGCGTTGGGGGCGGCGCAGTTGGTTATTGTGGTCTTAGACGCCGTAGCCGGAATCACTGCTGAGGACGTAGCGGTTTTTAGGGCGTGCGACGGACGGGAACGGGTGGTCGTAGTGAACAAGGTCGATGTAGCCGGCAGAGGGACGATAACCCGGGCGGAGGTGGAGGCACTAGCAGGAGAAGTCCCGGTAGTGTATGTTTCGGCGGTGACTGGTGAGGGGCTGGCAGAGCTAGGAGACACGATTGCAGCGAAGGTCTTTGGCGGGCGGGTACTACGGCCGGATGAGGTAGTGGTCAGCCGGGTAAGGCACAAGGAGGCGCTACGGCGGTTCGTAGCGGCGCTGGCTGCGGTCCGGGACGGGGTAACGGCGGGTCTACCGGAAGACGTAGTAAGTCTCGATCTGCGCAGGGCGGTAGATGCACTGGGTGAAATCACGGGTGAAACCGTGGGCGAAGATGTTGTCGAGCGTATCTTTCGGGATTTCTGCGTGGGGAAGTGAGGTGTCCGGGGTGTATACGGTGGGTGAATACGATGTGGTAGTAGTTGGTGCGGGACATGCTGGCTGCGAAGCGGCCTTGGCAGCAGCGCGGATGGGGGCGCGGACGCTGCTGCTGACGCTCAATCGGGATTTGGTGGCGCAGATGCCCTGTAACCCAGCGATAGGCGGACCGGCGAAGGGTCACTTGGTCCGGGAGATTGATGCTCTGGGAGGGGAAATGGCTCTAAATACGGACCGGGCGGCGATCCAGATCAGGGTACTAAATACGGGTAAAGGCCCCGCGGTTAGAGCGCTGCGGGCGCAGACGGATAAGGAGATATACCGGCGGGAGATGCTTCGGGTGTTGGAACGGGAAGCGCTCCTGGTGTTGCGGCAGGCACGCGTGGAACGGATTGTTTTGGCAGGGGGCCGGGTACGGGGTGTGCTCGCGGAGACAGGAGCGTTTTTCGGCTGCCGGGCGTTAGTGGTTACCACGGGTACCTACCTACGGTCGCGGATTGTGGTTGGGGATACGGCTTACGTAGGTGCGCCTAACGGGCAACTACCGGCGGTTGGTCTTGCGGAGAGCCTGAAGGAGCTTGGACTAACACTAGGGCGGTTTAAAACGGGCACGTCGCCGCGCGTAGCGCGCCGGAGCATCGATTTTAGCAAGATGATACCGCAGTACGGCGACCCCGGGAAGCAAACCTTTTCTTTCCTAGGAGAGCGACAGGTGAAGGAACAGGAGCCCTGCTGGCTGACCTATACGACACCGGAGACACACCGGATCATTCGGGAGAACCTGCACCGCGCGCCTCTCTTCGCGGGGGTAATCGAAGGCCGGGGACCGCGCTACTGCCCGTCGATTGAGACGAAAGTAGTCCAGTTCGGGCGGGAGCGGCACCAGGTTTTCATAGAACCGGAGGGTTGGAACTCGGGCGAGATGTATATTCAGGGGCTGAGCACAAGTTTGCCAGAGGACGTACAGATAGCTATGGTGCATAGTGTGCCAGGGCTCGGGAACGCGGTGATTACACGGATTGGCTACGCGATCGAGTACGATTACGTGGATCCGCAACAGCTCTGCCCGACCCTCATGGTCAAAAATATCCCGGGGCTTTTCCTGGCGGGCCAGATTAACGGGACCTCGGGGTACGAGGAGGCGGCGGCCCAGGGACTCGTTGCCGGGATTAACGCGGTGCTTTTCCTGCGCGAGGAAGAGCCCCTGGTAATTGGTCGGGATGAAGGCTATATCGGGGTGTTAATCGATGACCTGGTAACCAAGGGTACGGAAGAGCCGTATCGGTTGTTGACGGCGCGGGCAGAATACCGGCTGCTGTTGCGTCAGGATAATGCTGATCTGAGGCTTACCGAGAAGGGGCGACGTGTCGGGCTGGTGAATAACGAGCGCTACGACCGGTACATGCGGCGCCGGGAAGCGATCGAGCGTGAGGTTGCGAGGCTCCGCGAGGTGGTAGTGCCACGGGAGGTTGCGGGTGCGCTGCTAGGGGATAAGGGAGGGCGAGCGCTGGAAAGGAGCTACCGGGCGGCCGAACTGTTGCGGCGGCCGGAGATTGGTTATCAGGACCTGGTGGCGGCGGGGATACTTGGCGGTGGGGTAGCGCCCGATGTGGCGGCGGAGGCGGAGAACCAGATTAAGTACGAAGGGTATATCCGCCAACAGGTGGCGGAGGTGGCGCGTTTCCGGAAGATGGAGGAGAAAAGGATCCCGGCCGATATAGATTATGACCGGATTGGTGGGCTTTCGAACGAGGCTAAGGAGAAGCTGAAAGCCATAAAGCCGCTTTCTGTCGGGCAAGCGGCGCGGATCAGCGGGGTTTCGAGCAGCGATATCGCAGCACTCTTGATCTATCTAAAACGCGTAAAGGAATCGGATAAGTAGTGGCTTTTACGCCTGCATTGCGGAGCGGTTTAGCGACACTAGGAATTAAACTCGAAGCGGGTGCAGAGGGTTTATTTCTGGAATTTTTTGGTTTATTAACCGAGGCGGGCGCGTACCTAAATCTTACGGCGATTCGCGAACCGGACGAGGCCGCGGTGAAACATTTTGTTGATTCGTTGGCGCTTCTGCGGTGGGTTTGCCTAAGGGAAAGCGACCGGTTGCTCGATTTAGGGAGCGGCGCCGGCTTTCCAGGTATACCGTTGGCGGTGGCAGTACCTGACTGCCGCGTTTTTCTTCTGGAGGCAGTGCGGAAAAAGTGCTTGTTTCTCGAAAGTGCAGTTAGGCAGCTGGGGCTAAAAAACGCTACGGTGTTGTGTGGCCGGGCAGAGGAATACGGGCATCTGCCAGAGTACCGGGAACAGTTTGGTTGGGTAGTAGCGCGGGGCGTCGCGCCCTTGCGGGAGTTGGCGGAGTACGCGCTTCCCTTCGTGGGTGTGGGGGGATATTTTATAGCGTATAAGGGGCCGCGAGGGGTAGCAGAAATGGAAGCGGCGCAGGGGGCGCTGGAACTGCTTGGGGGCCGGGTAGAGAAAACGGCAACGTACAGCCTCCCCAGGGGGGAGCAGCGGGTGCTGGTGTTTGTCCGGAAGGAAAAGCCTACCCCGGCAGAATTTCCGCGGCGGGCGGGCGTGGCGCGGAAGCGGCCGCTTTAATTATTTAGGAGGAGTTTATTGGTTGATGTTGAATTTGTAAGGCAAAAAGAGGTTATTTAAGCATCTAAGGAAGGCAGGCGAGAAGGTTGAGCAGGGTAATCGCAATCGCCAACCAAAAGGGGGGCGTGGCGAAAACGACTACAGCCGTAAACCTCGGTGCCTGCCTTGCTATACTGGGGCGAAAAACCCTTGTGGTTGATACTGACCCGCAGGGAAACGCGTCGAGCGGGCTGGGGGTTAACCCCGCGAAGGTGTCGCAATCGCTTTACGATGTACTTGTTGGCGGCATGTCGCTCCGCGAGGCGATCGTGCGGTGCCCCTGGGTTGAAGAATTGGATGTGGTTCCGGCGAACCTGAGCCTTGCTGGAGCAGAAGTGGAGTTGGTTGGTGTTGCGGGCCGAGAAAGCGTGTTAGCGCGGGCGTTGGGGGAGGTGACGAACGATTATGCCTTCATTTTAATCGATTGCCCCCCTTCGCTCGGGTTGTTGACGCTTAACGCGCTAACGGCGGCCGATTCGGTGATTATTCCGATCCAATGCGAGTATTACGCGCTTGAAGGGGTGGGTCACCTGCTGAATACGATTCAGTTAGTGAAAAGACGACTCAACCCGCGCCTGGAAATCGAAGGGGTTTTGTTAACGATGTTTAACGGGCGGACTAATCTCTCAATCCAAGTAGCGGACGAAGTAAAGAAGCATTTTCGGCAGAAGGTGTACCGCACCGTCATCCCGCGTAACGTGCGGTTAAGCGAGGCACCAAGCTATGGCATGCCGGTAGTAGTATACGACCCGCGGAGCCGGGGTGCCGAGGTTTACATGGAGCTGGCAAAGGAAGTGGTGGGCGGTGAGTAAGGTAAGGGGTCTCGGGAGGGGTCTAGACGCACTCATTCCGGTGGTGGCCGGCGCGGGCGAGGAGCTACGGGAGATCGAGATCGAAAAGATCCGGCCCAATCCGCGCCAGGCGCGAGAGGTCTGGGACGAGGAGGGACTCCGCGAACTGGCGGCGTCAATCCGGGAACATGGTTTGTTGCAACCAGTGGTGGTGCGCCCAGTAGGCGACGGCTACGAAATAGTAGCCGGGGAAAGGCGTTGGCGGGCGTGCCGGATGTTGGGTTGGGAGAGGATTCTGGCGCTAGTACGCAGCTACGACGACGAACAGACAGCCGTGGCTCTCTTGGTTGAAAACCTCCAGCGTGCCGACTTAAATCCACTTGAGGAAGCGGCTGCCTACCGGCGGCTGATGGAGGAGTTCGGGTTGACTCAGGAGGATGTTGCCCGCCGGGTAGGTAAAAGCAGGGCGGCGGTGGGAAACACGTTACGGTTACTGGCGTTGCCAGCGGGGGTAGTAGCGCTGTTGCGGCGGGGCGAATTAAGTGCGGGGCACGCGCGGGCCCTATTAACTTTGGGCGATGCGGGGCAGCAAGAGGAGTTAGCGCAGCAAGTGGTAGCAAAGGGACTGTCCGTGCGGGAAGTAGAGGAACTTGTGCGGCGGGAGCAGGAGGTGGCAGTAACAAAGGAAAGGACACGCAGGAGCGCGGTCGTGGAAGAAGGGTTAGCGGCAGCAGTGGCGCAAATCGGGGCGAAATTGCAGGCAAAGGCAACGCTGCGACCGCTGCGGCGGGGGTGGCGGGTGGAAATCAGTTTTAGAGAGCGCGAGGACCTGGTTCGCTTTATCGAAAAGGTCTGCGGACAAAAAGTTTCACGTGAAACTTAACGGTGAAACAGATTGCTATGGATGCGTTTACTAGAGGCCTCATTCTTGGCCTCCTAATCGGCGAAGGCCATTTTGGCGGTGACGGGCGTCAGCCGCACATAACTTTGCGCATGCACATCCGGCACGAAAAGCTTTTTAGCTGGCTTGTTACAACTGTTCCGGGTTCCCGCCTTTACGGCCCGTATAACCACGGGGGGCGCGTCTACTACCAGTGGATGGTGCGCGGGGCGCCGCTGCGGGAATTTTTATTGCGACTTGACCCCGATATCTTGGCGACCCTCGATCCGCCAACGTATGAACGTCTGCAGAAAATGAGGCGTGATTACGGGTTAGATTAAGAGTGCTTACCGGCACCTTCGGGTATCGGTTGCAGGTCTTGCTGTCGTTCTAAATTGTCGGAGGTGGCCAAACTACAAGTGATTACTGGAGATTTTTTCTTGCGCTACGCTGTGTATATTATCGGTGCGGCAGCCTTTCTTGGTCTTCTCTCCTGCGCTCTGGCTATCGGTGCCCTTTTAAAGCTTGCTAGCCTTCACCGTGCCAACCGCCTGCTTTTGCGGCTATCCCGCGATCCGGCATTTATCACCAATATTGAAGAACTTGTTGCCGGTCTTGAAAACCTCTCCCGCCGGGTAGATGTTTTGAGTAGCGAACAGGAACAACTTGGTCGCCTGCTGCGAAAGTGTACCCGAACTCCCGTTCTTAAGCGTTTTACGGCCTTTCCGGATGTCGGTGGCGATCTCAGTTTTAGTCTTGCTCTGCTCGATGGAGAAGGTGACGGTGTAATCCTAACCAGTCTGTACGGCCGCGAAGAGTCTAGAACTTACGCCAAGCAGGTAACAGCCGGAACCGCAGGTAACCGCGTCTCGGCCGAGGAAGAGGAGGTACTTCAGGCGGCGCGTCAACACGGCTAAAACTTGTGCTGTATCGAGGGCCTCTTTGCTGATCATGATAAGCTTGGAGGGGTTAAAAATGTTTGCCGACCGTGTAGATGCCGGCCGCCGTCTGGCCGCCCGCCTCGGCGGCAGGAAATATGAGAATGGGCTTGTCGTAGCCATCCCCCGTGGCGGGATTGTTGTCGGCGCAGAGATTGCTCGGGCCCTCCACCTCCCGCTCGACATCATCATCCCTCGTAAGATTGGTGCTCCTCATAATCCGGAACTGGCTATTGGGGCGGTCACTCAAGACGGCACCGCCATTTTTAATGAAGAGTTGCTACGCCACTTTTACCTCCCTGAAGCGGTTAAGGAGCAGTTGGTTGCTGCGGCTGTAGCCGAAACTATGCGTCGGCTACAGCTTTACCGCCGCGGACAGCCCCAACCCTCTTGGCGAGACCGGACGATAATTCTTACCGATGACGGGATTGCCACCGGCTATACGGTGCTGGCGGCGCTCCGCTCATTGCAACGGGCGGGGCCCCAAAAAATCATCCTCGCGGTACCCGTTGCGCCGCCGGATACCATAGAGATGCTTGAACCGGAAGTGGACGAACTCGTCTGTCTTCTCGTGCCGGAAGTTTTTCTTGCTGTTGGCCAATTCTATTACCATTTCGACCAGACGAGCGACGAAGAGGTAATTGCTTTTCTGGACGAACTCGGGCCGAAATCAGGGTAGCTATACTTTGCTACACTTTTATGTATGGTTGTATATATGATTTTGGGATTTATATTCATTGCCAGCCACTCCGGAAAATATGCCCGCCAGACCGGCAGTTCCTAACCAGAAAAAAGGATTCGCCTAACGCACAGCGAAGTTGTTGATTTAAAAGTACGGTAGCGTCGGTCCAGGTTAGCCGTAAAGGCTTCTCTAAGGAGCCCCGGTCAAGGAAGGGTAAAGGATGGGGTGCTATGAACTGGCTTGACCTCGTACTTCTATTCATTCTGGCGGCGGCAGCTTACCGGGGCCTGAAAACGGGTCTTTTGCTAGGCTGCGTACGTCTTGGCGGGATGGTGGTCGCTTATTTCGTCGCCGTAACGTACCACCAAGCCTTTGCCGCCTTTCTGGAGGCCGAATGGCATCTTACCGACCTATTGGCCGCGTGGCTCGGCCAGTTTATCCTGTCCGGGATGAGCGTGGTTTGGGCTGGGGGTGGGCAGGTTGCGGCGCCGGCTACCGTTATTCTGTCGGGCACCACAACTCTTACGGGAACTGGTCCCGGGCTACCAACGGGGCCAAGTTTATATCCGCTAGCGCAGGGCATCATCGGTACAGTATGCTTTTTCAGCCTCTTTATTCTTACCGAGCGCCTTTGGTATTTTGTTGGTAGTCGGCTGACTTTTTTCCGCCGCTGGTTCCTTTTCCTCCCGTTGGACCGTTTAGGTGGACTTATATTAGGTGCCACCTGGGGTTTTTTGAGTGGGGCGGTACTGGTCCTCCTTCTCCTTCACACAGCCGAATTTTACCGTATCTTTAAAGGCCCAGAAAACTTTCTGGGCCGCACGCTCGCCACCTCGGCCCTTATTCCTTACTATAAAAGGTTGTTGAGGGTAATAGCGACGCTCCTACCCGCTTCTTGGCAACATCTGGTAAAAAACGGTACTAAGGTGATCTGATGTTGTTTATTCTACGCGTCGGTGATCGGGTTCGGCTTCGAAAACAACACCCCTGTGGCAGTGATACTTGGGAGATCCTCCGGACCGGTGTTGACGTCCGCTTGAGGTGTTGCGGGTGTGGCCGTATTATTTTGATGCCGCGGGAAAAATTGCTCCGCAACCTCAGGGGCGGTAAACCTTTTAACGGGACGGCGCAAGGCGTCTGACGCTGCGGTTGCGGTTAATTAGGCCTTCGGGGAAAAGGCTTGCCACCACCTGACGCCTATGGTAAAATAAGACCGCTTCCGCTACAATAAAAGACAGTAGCTCCCTGCCCCGCGTCTTATAGCGGGGCCGTTTGAGACCGAAGGGAGGTGAAGTGGTGCGGCAGTACGAGACTATGTACGTTTTACGGCTGGGGCTCGACGAAGAGGCGACGGAGACCGTAATTAACCGGTTTAAGTCGATCGTTGAAGAGAACGGTGGCGCCGTCGACCAGATCGACCGGTGGGGTAAGCGCCGTCTTGCGTACAAGATTGATAAAGAACGCGACGGTTACTACGTGGTGATGCGTTTCAAGGCTGAGCCGCCAGTGGCGAAAGAGCTTGACCGCGTCCTCAAGATCTCGGGCGATGTGCTCCGCCACATCATCATTCGCGAAGACTAGGTGGCGGGATAATGCTGAACCGGATTATTTTAATCGGCCGTCTGGTCCGCGACCCGGAGCTCCGCTATACGCCCAGCGGTACGGCAGTTGCGGGCTTTACAATTGCGGTGGACCGGCCTTTTAGCGGGAGGCAGGGCGAGCGCCAAACAGATTTTATCGATATCGTGGTCTGGCAGAAACAGGCTGAGGTTTGTCACCGAAACCTATCCAAGGGGCGGCTGGTTGCCGTTGAAGGACGGTTACAGATTCGTTCTTATGAAGATAACCAGGGTATTCGACGTAAGGCTGCTGAGGTGGTAGCGGATACGGTCCGGTTTCTAGACCGGCCGCGCGAGGGAGAAAAACCTCCGGAAGGTACTACCCCGACCCAGGATGGAGAATTCCCAGAACCGTTCGGACAGGTTGTTGATTTTTCCGAAGACGATATCCCGTTTTAAAGAGGAGGTTGGGCGATGAAGCGAGAGCGGGGGCGTAACCGGCGGAAGAAGCGTATCTGTAGCTTCTGCATGGAGAAGGTACCGGTGGTGGATTATAAAGACGTAGCCCGGCTAAAAAAATATATCACCGAGCGCGGCAAGATCCTGCCACGCCGGATTTCCGGTAACTGCGCGCACCACCAGCGTATGCTGACGGTGGCGATAAAGCGCGCGCGCATTATGGCGCTGCTTCCCTTTGTAAGCGAGTAGATAGGAATTACCCCTTCGGTG
>NZ_JBRAIN010000025.1:0-5060 GCF_052743955.1 Thermodesulfitimonas sp. | reverse complement strand
CATTATGGCGCTGCTTCCCTTTGTAAGCGAGTAGATAGGAATTACCCCTTCGGTGTAGATAGGAATTACCCCTTCGGTGGTGACAAAAGCCTGCCGTCCGAATGCCGGTGCGGCGGGCTTAATTTTTTCGCGGGGACCGCCCAGCACTCAGGTAGTCTGAGTGCTGGGGAGCGCATACGGGACAGCAGGATTTTAACGCGCCGCGTAGAACCTTATAGCACCTACAAGTTGGCGGCTTTCCGGGCGCCGGACCTTTGCAGGAGGTAATTATAGTGCAGGTGGTTCTTTTAAAAGATGTTCCCTCCCTTGGTAAGGCGGGCGAAGTGGTATCGGTGGCGGAAGGTTACGCCCGCAACTACCTGATCCCGCGGAAACTGGCAGAACCCGTTTCGCCGGGAAAGCTTGAAGAGCTAAAGCGGGTTCGCCAACAGCGGGAAAAAAAACAGGAAGAGATGCAACGGCGGGCGGAAAGGGTAGCTGTTACGCTGAAAGACCGGACGATTCCGGTGCGGGCGAAAGTAGGCGAAGGAGGGCGCCTTTTTGGTGCCGTTACCGCTAAGGATATCGCCGTGGCGCTGGAGCGGGAATGCGGGATTGCCATCGACAAGAAGCAGATTGCGCTTCCGGTACCGCTTAAAGAGCTGGGTACCTACCCGGTAACCGTAAAGCTTGCGCCGGGTATTAGCGTTACTGTGCGGGTGGCGGTGCGGCCGGAATAAGAGGTGAGCGATAATGGCCACGGAGTCCCTCGAACGGCAGCCGCCCCAGAACATAGATGCAGAGCAGGCCGTCCTGGGGGCTATTTTCTTAGACCCGGAAATAATTCACCGCGTTATCGACCTCGTTAGGCCTGGCGATTTTTACCAGGAACCACACCGGCTCATTTACGAAGCGATGCTGGCGCTTAATGACGCCGGGGCACCGATCGATATCATTACCGTTACCGAGGAACTCAAGCGTAGCGGCAACCTTGACCGGGTAGGTGGGGCCAGCTACGTAGTGGCCCTGGCCGATGCTGTTCCTGCAGCGGCACATGTGGAACATTACGCGCGACTGGTGGCGGAAAAAGCTCTCTTACGGACGCTTATCCAGGCGGCGACCCGTATCCGGGATATGGGCTACGAGTACGGGTCTGACCCGCGCCAACTCCTGGGCGAAGCGGAACGGATGATCATGGAACTCGCCCAGGAGCGGGGTGGTTCGACCTTTACCCCCCTGGCGCAGATATTGGATCAGGCCTTACGCCATATTGAAGCGGTTTACCAGGCGCGGGGTGAAATGCTTGGTCTGCCAACAGGGTTCGTCGACGTAGACCGTTTGCTTAGCGGCCTCTGGCCCCAAGACCTGATCATCCTGGCGGCGCGGCCGAGCATGGGAAAAACCTCGCTGGCGCTTTCTATCGCCCTGAATGTGGCCAAGCGCGGGGTTCCGGTTGGCTTTTTTAGCCTTGAAATGTCTAAAGAACAACTCGTCCAGCGGCTCCTTACCGCAGAGGCGAAAGTAGACTACCGGCGTGTGCGGACGGCGGACCTGGAAGAGGAAGACTGGCAAAAGCTGAGTGAAGCGGCGGCACGGATCGCACAGGCGGCGATATTTATCGATGATACGCCAGGCCTTAGCGTGCGCGAGATGCGCGCTAGGGCAAAACGGCTTAAAGCCGAGCACGGCCTCTCACTTCTGATCATAGACTATCTCCAGCTGATGCAATCGCACCGGCGGGTGGAAAACCGTCAACAGGAGATTGCGGATATTTCCCGGTCTCTTAAAGGGTTGGCCAAGGAACTCAATATCCCGGTGCTCGCTCTCTCCCAGCTTAGCCGGGCGGTTGAGCAGCGACAGGATAAGAAGCCTGTGATGTCTGACCTCCGGGAATCGGGGGCGCTAGAACAGGATGCTGACGTGATCATGTTCATCTACCGGGAAGAATACTACCGTCCGGAGACGGAAAAGAAGGGGATTGCAGAGATTATTGTGGCCAAACAACGTAACGGCCCCGTCGGAACGGTAGAGCTGGCTTTCTTGCGGGAATTCACCTGCTTCGTTAACCTCGCGCGGGATCTAGATCTATAAAGGAGTGGTTAGAGGAGCTGTCGGTTGGTACCGGCATACCGGAGCAGCTTTTGGCGGAGAAGTTGACAGGCGGCGCGGTTTTTAATATACTCTTCGAGGTTTAAGCCTCGGTTTTAACGGCGTAAGGGGGAAGAGGTCTTACGGAAAAGATCTACGATGTTATTATCGTCGGTGCTGGTCCGGCGGGAATTTTTACCGCCCTTGAACTGGTGAAGAAACGGCCGGATTTAAAGGTGGTTATACTTGATAAAGGCAAAGATCTAAAGGAACGCCTTTGCCTGGCCAAAGCAAATGGTGGGGTTTGCCGTCACTGTAGCCCTTGCGCAACTCTTTCCGGATGGGGAGGGGCGGGGGCCTTTAGCGACGGTAAGCTTACGCTTTCACCAGAGGTAGGGGGCTATCTAGGGGAATATATCGGGCAAGACCGCCTGGAAGAGCTTATAACCTATGTAGACGAGATCTACCGGGATTTCGGCGCGCCAGCAGCGGTTTATGGCTCTACCGACGACGACGAATATGCGGATCTCGTACGGCGTGCGGTCTTTGCCGGGTTCAGGATTGTTCCGGTACCGATTAGACACCTGGGTACCGGACGTTGCGCCGAGGTATTGCGGCGGATGGAAGAATATCTCGCGCCGCAGGTCGAGATTCGCATGAACTGTCCGGCTACGGCGATTTTGGCCGAAAAAGGTTGCGTGTACGGAGTGAAAGTGGCAGATGGTACGTTGCTGCGCGGACGGGTAGTGGTTGTGGCTCCCGGGCGGGAGGGTGCTGCCTGGCTCCGCCAGGAGGCAAAGCGGTTGCGGTTGGAGATGGCGGTGAACCCGGTTGATATCGGCGTGCGGGTTGAGGTCCCGGCAGCGGTCCTCGAGCCACTAACCAATCGCTTTTACGAGGTTAAAGCGATCTACTATTCTAAAACTTTCGAGGATAAAGTCCGCACTTTCTGCATGAATCCGGGCGGGGAAGTGGTTATGGAGAATAACGACGGTGTGGTTACGGTGAATGGCCATACCCACGCCTACCGGAAAACTGCCAACACTAACTTCGCGGTACTGGTTAGTAAAACCTTTACTGAGCCTTTCAAGGAGCCGATTGCTTACGGGCGCCACATTGCTAGCCTGGCAAACCTACTTGGTAACAGTGTAATCGTGCAGCGGTTGGGGGATCTTTGTGCTGGGCGGCGGACGAACCCAGAACGGCTAGCCAAGGGTCTGGTCCGGCCCACCCTGAAAGAGGCAACGCCGGGGGATCTAAGTTTAGTCCTTCCCTACCGGCATCTAGTAGGAATCGTCGAGATGCTTCAGGCTTTCGATAAAGTAGTGCCCGGTGTGTATGCGCGAGACACCCTCCTTTACGGCGCGGAGGTTAAATTTTACTCCTCGCGCCTGAGCCTTGGTCCGGGCCTTGAAACACGGGTAAAAAACCTTTTTGCGGCGGGTGACGGAGCTGGCGTAACGCGGGGGCTGGTGCAGGCCTCCGCTTCAGGAGTGGTGGTGGCACGCGAAATCTTGAACCGGCTTGGGGGTAGGTAGACTTTGCCTGTAGTAGCTTTGGTGGGAGCCCAGTGGGGTGACGAAGGAAAGGGTAAGGTTACGGATTTTCTGGCGGCGCAGGCGGATATCATCGTGCGGTACCAGGGCGGCAATAACGCAGGACATACGGTAGTAGTGGGGGAGGAAGAGTTCCGTCTCCACCTTCTACCCTCCGGGATCCTCTATCCTGAAAAAACCTGCATTATTGGTAACGGTGTGGTAATCGACCCGGCAGTGCTAATCGGTGAGATCGAGGAACTAAGGCGGCGCGGGGTAAAGATGGCACGCCTGCTCATTAGTGAGCGAGCGCACGTTATCCTACCCTACCACCGGATGTTAGACGCTGCGCAAGAAGTATGGAAAGGGAACGGGCGTATCGGCACCACCGGGCGAGGCATCGGGCCAGCCTATATGGATAAGATGGCGCGTACGGGTTTGCGGATGATTGACCTTATTAACCCCGAGATTCTCCGGTGCCGGCTCGAGGAGAATATTGCCCTGAAGAACGCTCTCTTTGAGCGGGTGTACGGTACGGAGACGGTTTCCTTTGCGGCGCTTTACGAGACCTACCGGGATTACGCCGCGTTTCTGCGGGAGTACGTGGTCGATACCGGCGTGATATTGCACGAGGCGATTAGCGCGGGCCGAAAGGTTCTCTTCGAAGGAGCGCAGGGAACCCTACTCGATATCGACCACGGGACTTATCCTTACGTTACCTCTTCGAATCCCACGGCTGGAGGTGTCTGTACCGGCGCCGGGATCGGACCGCGCGTGATCAACTGCGTTATCGGGATTGCTAAAGCTTATACAACGCGGGTAGGAGAAGGCCCCTTCCCAACGGAGCTTAAAGACCGGCTGGGAGAGGAAATCCGTACCCGGGGCCGCGAGTTTGGTACAACTACGGGGCGGCCACGCCGGTGTGGCTGGTTTGACGCGGTGATCGCCCGTTACGCGGTACGGGTGAACGGGCTAGATTACCTTTGTCTTACAAAGCTCGACGTCCTCACGGGCATCCCGGTACTTAAGATCTGCCGGGCTTACCGCTACCGGGGCGAAGAGATTACCAATTTTCCGGCTAGCCTGGACGTCCTAACCGCGTGCGAGCCGGTCTACGAAGAGCTGCCAGGATGGGACGAAGATATCTCAGGAGCGCGGCGGCTTGCGGATCTTCCGGTGAACGCTCGCCGGTATATCGAACGGATTGAAGCCCTAGCGAGGGTACCGGTAGCACTTATCGGAGTGGGAGTCCGTCGGGAAGAAACGATTATCTGTAGTAGTGTTTTTTAAAGTTTTAGGCGTGGGAAAGGCGCTAGCTACCGTATCTACGCGAAAAAATCTGCCGCCGGGTTGACAAACAGCATGCGCTCCGGGTAAAATAAAAGCTGCTGTAGCAGTTTGGAGTGGCCCCATGGTCAAGTGGACTAAGACACCGGTCTTTCAAGCCGGTAACCCGGG
>NZ_JBRAIN010000024.1:0-19289 GCF_052743955.1 Thermodesulfitimonas sp. | reverse complement strand
ACATGGGCGACCGGGCGTACGACGGTTTCAATTCCTCGTAGGTAGGCTGGAAACCAGTAGACAGACTAGAAGCATTGGACATGAGCAAATGTTTCAATTCCTCGTAGGTAGGCTGGAAACGAACAACCAAAGCTTCACCAACCGGACAAAAATAGTGTTTCAATTCCTCGTAGGTAGGCTGGAAACACCATACCACAACGCAATAGCTCCAAGCCAGGATGCGTTTCAATTCCTCGTAGGTAGGCTGGAAACAGAAAACCCGGAGCAAACCCGCCAAGCAGAAAACTACGTTTCAATTCCTCGTAGGTAGGCTGGAAACCCGTTCAGACCGCATGCGTCAACTACCTGTCCTGTCTTCGCCTGGCCAAGACAACGACCGTTTGCCGAAAATCGTTATAGCCCAAAAACACCCGCGGCTTTACCGCGAAAGCGTTTTCGCGCTTTCGCTTTTCGCCCGCAGCGGTGGCGTCGGTCGCCCGGGTTTTTTACATTATTGGACACCGACGACAGGATTCCTGCTACCAGATCCACTCTTCGCCGCCTTTTTTTACCCCCATAAGTTCGCGCGTGGTGTAACGCCAGTCGCCAAGGACGTAAAAGAGAACGGAGTCTTCGCTGAGGTCAATGACGCGGGCGAGGTCGGCCTTGAGCTTGCGGAAGCCGGCTTCGGTTAGTTCGCCCTCGAGCACTGAGTTCTGGACCCAGTGAAGGTATTTGCGCGCGGTTTTTAGGACTTTGGCGACGCGCTTAACGTTGACGTCGTAAACTAAGATCAGGTACACCGGCTACCACCATCCTTTCGCAGCAAAAAGGGCGCAGGCGTTTTTAGGGCGTTGCCGCATCATTGGCCCTCGCTAAAGCGAACCAGATGCGGGTAGACCCGCAGGCTTTTCACCAGCGACTAACAAACGGTTCGTACGGTTCTTCACCGATCAGGTGCTTTTCCAGTTTGTAAAGCTCCAGGCGAAGCAGCGTCTGGTAGCTGACGTGGCGTTTAAGGCGCCGGTGGTAAAAGGTGTTGCGGAGCTTGTTTTCGAACTCCTGCACGTAAAGACGGCGGCCCTCTTCGTTCAAGAAAACGGCCGGGCCCTGGCGGTCGAAATTTTTCGGACCGATCATCTTTTTACCGATCAAGGTAAAGAGAACCCGGTCAGCGAGGATCGGCTTGAAGATCTCGGCTACGTCGAGGTTGAGGGTGAAGCGCCGGAAATTGGTCGCATGCAGGTAGCCGATCCGCGGGTCAAGGTGGGTTTTATAGATTTCGCTCAGGATCTTGACGTAAACAAGAGAGTTGCCAAAGCTGATGAGGGCGTTGAGCGGGTCGGCGGGCGGCCGCCGGCTCCGTTTTTCAACGGTAAAGGGGGAGCCGCTCAAGATCTCGTTGAAGCTTTCATAGTAGTAATTCCGGGCGTTACCCTCGATGGCCATCAGTTCTTCGACGGTGCCGCAGGCCGGAAGGCTGCCACCACAAAAGGTTTCCAGGACCTGGACGGTAGCTGCGAGTTCCTTGCCCCGGTTGGTGTAGTATTTGAGCACCTGAAGGATGTTCGCCAGGCCACCGGCAACGAATTGCCGCGCGAGGGCCAGCCGCTTCTCCGGATCGAGGTAGTGCTCGGCCTGCTTCAGGATAAGGTAGCCCGAGTTGTAATGCTCCCGGGGATAGAAGCTGCCGACATAGTTGCCGTGAAAACCAAAGAAGTGAACTAAGACTTCTTTCTCGTGCAAGAATTCGAGCGTTTTCTTGCTCAGGTCCACCTCGCCGAAGACATAGATATCCCGGATGTTTTCTACGGGAAAATAGCGGGTTTGTTCCTCCGCTTCAACGCAGAGGGTATTCTCTTTCCGGCGCAAGCGGCCGCTTCGGAAGAGGTAGAGGCTTTTCTGCATCGCCTTTGGCGGCACCTCCTCAGGCTCACGCCCAGCAGAAGTCGCTGTAAGCGCACCGGGTACAAAACGGGATCCGCGTCGGCGGCGGTGGCACCGGTTGGCAGAGAAGCGCCTGGATTTTTTGCTTTAACGCCGCTACTTCCGCAGCTAAGGCGTCGGTGAGAACGAGCGGCTCCCGCCGGCGCTCTTCGGGGAAAAGGAGCTCCCCCTGAGCCGCCAAACCCATCTGGCGGAGTTCGTAGAGGTAAAAGGCCAGCTGCATCCGGGCGGCAGCTACCGCACGCGAGCTTTTCTTCACTTCGGCGACGACCAGGTTCTGGCCGCCCCGGCGGACGAGATCAAGCGCCAGGTGCCCAAGATGGATTTCTTTGCGCTCCCGGCTGTAGCTCTGGCTCTGGATGAGCCGACCCAGCTGGAGGTAGATGTGGTCCTCGTCGGGGCAGATTTGGCGCGACATGAGCCAGGCCTTTCTTGGACATACCACGTACGCGTGGACAAGACTTCCTATAATTGGTGGCATAAAAACAACTTCTTTTACCCAAAGGGACTCTGGGCCCTGTATTTCCAGCCGCCTCCCCTCCATTGGTAATCGCCAGGCATCCTTTCGAGAGTCACGTTTTATTCAAAAGCAAAACGTAGCGAAGATTTTGTCTGCTGCATCTTCAGGGTGAAAAATATTTCTTCACCAGATCTCTATCCCTCCAGGTACTTCTTCTCCGCCCGGTGGGGATAGGCCGACCTCTTTATTGTACGGAAGCGCCGTGATATAACAATCCAAATCCGCGGCAGGAGAGAACCATTCGGCATAGGTTGCAAGCCAATAAATCGGCACGGGAACCAGTAATTCGACAAGACGCCAACGCTTGTTCTGCTCGATAAGGGCAAAGGCCTCGTCCCGGAATGCTTCGGGTAGAACCTCGATAGAAAGATGCCCACGGCGAGTAGTGAATTTTGCCCGCATCTCCTCGTCCGAAAGGTTTATGGTGTAACAGCCCAATACCCCTTGCACCTCGGCTAACGTACGGCGTCCTTCCTCGATTTCTTGCTGGTAGGAAGCCTGGGGCACTATTTCTTCGTACAAGCAATGGGTAGCTTCTGCCCAATCGCGATCCGTTGGCTCTTCCGGCAAGGTTTCTAAAAGGTCCCAACTGCGAGTCAGGATCTCGCTGCCGTATATCTTTTCCGAGCCCGGGGACCACTCCTTGAAAACAAATATCGACGCCGGAGGTCGGTCGCCCTTTCGATTTACCCGCCCCATCCGTTGTACCAAAGCATCCAATGGAGCTACTTCGGTGAAGAGGAGGTCATAGGAGATATCCAGGCTAACCTCGACAATCTGAGTAGCCACGAGAACGGTACCCGGCTCCGGCCGGGTAAGTTGGTCTTCTTTCCGCTGGCGGTCACGAAAAGTAAAACGGGAATGAAGCAAACGAACCCTTTCCCCCCCTTGTTCCCGAAGCGCCTGGTAGAGAGATTGGGCATGGCCTACTGTATTAGCGATAACCAGAACAGTTTTCCCTTCACTGGCGCGAGCAAGAATTTCACCCAGTGCCCCGGCCAAAGGTCCGCCGCGCATCCGCAGGCGGTGGCGGCGTCGTTCCCAAAGCGGCGCTTCCCCCTCTACGAGAGGAGCTTCTTCAAAAAGGTTTAACAATGCTTCTGGCAGCGTCGCGCTCGCCAGCGCCAAACGCGCCGGTGGTTCCCGCTTTAAGGCTTCCAGAAGCAGCCCCAGCGTGTACGGTTCGTAACTATGAATCTCGTCCAGTACGACTGTTGCCCGCCGCGCAAGAGCCAGCCGCTCCTCCCAATGCCGCCCATGCAGGTGGGCCAACAGATATTGGTCAAGGGTCGCCACCACTACCGGTTTGGCAAATACCGAAGCAAAAAGGCGAAAGTCAAGGGGGTCCTCTTCCGCTTCCTTGCGCAAGACATAGCCTGCTTTGCCGTGGGCTAAACCAACGTTTTCCGCGCCGTAAATCTTGCGCAGGCGACGCCACATGGCGTTAACAGTCGCCTGCGTAGGGAGTAAATAGAGAAGGCGATCTGTGTTACCTGCCCAAAGGAGTAAAGCCTCCGTCTTACCCGTGCCCGTAGGTGCCCGGAGCCAAAGCCTTTTTCCTCGCTGATCGCTTGCCTTTTGTTGAAAATCCCAGAGCTTTTTGATGCTTTCTTGCTGCCTAACAAATGTATCGATGGCTCCTTTACCGTCGCGCAAGAAAAGGCTTTCCGCTGTTTCTCGGCCGCCAGAAACCAGCCAATCAGCAAGGTGGAGAACCGCTTTTACGTCGGCAAAATCCTTTGTCGGAAGCTGCTGGAAAATCCCGCGCAAGCTTTGCCCGGAAAGTGACGCATCCAATAACCCTGCGGGGGGCTCGCCCTGGAGAGTCAGGCACTCCTGAACCGAAGGAAGACCTTCTAATCCTTGTTCTCTCAGGTATTCCAGAAGAAGCTGGAGAAAAGCACGCAGTTCCGGATGGTAATCCGGAAACTCGTATCCCTTATAAACCTCCGGTCCGAGCGGCGAGTGGTGGCTAACCACAGCCGCTGCAGCTAGGGGCGGCGGAGCCAACCCGCGGAGCTCCGCAGTGAGTACGAAGGGCAGAGAAGCCAAAGCGTGGGGATAGGCCTTGCCCCTCTGCCCCCGAACATACTCCTGAAAACTCTCTGTAGCCTTGCCAAGATCGTGAAAGGCACACGCCAACACCACCCGCTTCTCCAGTTCCGGGGAAAAGCCCAAGCGCCGGGCTAATATGCGACCTTGCTCGGTCACTTCCTTCAGATGGACAAAGAGGGAGACGTCTGGTTTGGCGAGGAGGGAAGATTCACCCACGTAAAGTTCCTCCCTTCCAGAGCTTCGAAGGTAAAAACCGGCTCCCGCCCCGGAAGTTCGACCTCCAGGTCCAATGAAAGAAACGTAAGGGGTATTGAACCTACTGGATGGCGCAGTCCTTTTTCGTCCAGAGTAAAGCCCAAGGGCAGAATTTCCACCACTGGAGGCTCGAAGCGAACTCCGGGTCGTAAAGACAGACGGAAATGAAGCTGCCGGAAGTCGCCAGGAATGATAGTGCCTCGAAAGCAAGCCGTTCCCGGCGATGCTTCTGCGAGGCCGATTTCTTCGATGGTTATTAACTCATCCTCCCGCCCCAAAGAGAGAGGATACACAGGATCGGTAAAGGCCGCCCGCAGATTCTCCAGTAATCTTCGCGGACCGCCGTAGAGCAGCACGTACCGAACAAAGAAGAGTAGTTCGCGAAAGTAAGGTGAGCGCTCCGCGATTTTATTATCCTTGATTTTCATTACCGTCCACATATCCCGCGCCATACCCGGCTTTTGCAGGGCAAGCACGGAAAGGTATAGCTCCCTAACAGGGCTGCCCTTATCCCAAAGTTCCCGGTCAGAAAGACCTAAAGCCGCTCCCGCTAAACCGAGAAGCGTAGTTGGAGGCGGTAAAAGCAACGTCCGTTGGTAGTTATGATCCAGCGGCCGGCGAAACGAGGCTACCTGCGCCGCGACCTTTATCCAGAGGACGTCCATGATTTTACCGCATCCTCCTTGGCTTGGGTTAATGCCTCATGAAGCGTGAGCACCGGACCATAAGCCTGAAGCCGTTCCCGAACCTCAGCCTCATTACCCAAAAACCCTGGTTCCAGCCCGAATAGCGTAGAATCCCGGTATCCTTGGAACTTCTCCAGGGCGTTTACCAACGGCTCCGGGTTAAGATAAAAAGCCCCGTTCTCGTAACGTGCATCTAAAGCCTCCAAGAAGACCGGATGTTTGACCTTTAGCCGCGCGTACACGAAGAAGCGCGGTGAAAGGTCGCTGAGCATGCGAGCCGTGCGTCCCCCACCCCAGAGAATACCCAAGGCACTGAAAAGGGCCTGGAGCCGCCGTATTCGCTCCGTCTCGGAGAGAATGAGAAACCGATGGCCATTTTGCTCAACTCGCACTGTTCCTTCGGGGACTTCTGTTACATTGCCTGTTTCTAAATTGCTGAACACACCTACTCGGTCCAACTCTACCAGCAGACCGCCTTTGAAGAGATTCGCGTAGAGTTCCGTCTCGAACATATTGCCCCCGGCAGCCATCGCCTGCCCGAAACGCTCGAAAGACCGGGTACCCAAGTCGCGGTCGCCTTGGAAGCGGAAAAGCCCAACAGCAGCGGAAACACGCACGGGAGAAGTCCGCCGCCGGCCACCGGAAGGGTCCAAGTAACCGAAAAGGTCTTCGTCCGCAAATTCCCACGGGCGGACGGGTGGCGTAACCTCTTGGTCGCTCACCTGAGCAAAAGGCTCCGACAAAGGAAACCCTAATTCCTCCATCCGGTCGCGCAGCATCCTTCGAAGGGCTTGTCCAGACACGTAGGGAACCGCACTGCCGTCAGGCAGGGTGACTTTCTTTGTTACTACCACGTTGCCTTCCGTATGTGAAGCATTAACGTTGCCTGCCGAAATCTTCATCAAGTAGCCAATAGCAATAGCCTTACTCGCGGAATGACCACTCACGCTGCATCTCCTCCTTGTTCAGCGGTAGCTGGGCTTCTCCTGGCCCGGAGATAACTGTTCATCGCATAAATGGAGAGTAACGTCTTGACCCTCACCCAGGGACTACCGGCAATGCGTTCACCCTGCCCAATTTCCAAAAGCTTCTCGGGTACGGTCAACTCCAGCCGGAACTGGATATCGTTCAGCACGCGGAAGAATTCCTCCGGGTTCTTCGCGTTCCGGAGGGCATAAAGGATACCCATTTCCTTCTTCTCGTGGGCAACAGAACCAAGCCGGTGGCCAAAGCCGCCCAGTACCTTCAGCAAACCCTCATCCACATTCAAAACCTCCTTGGCGTAATGGTTAAACACAGACTCCGTTCCCCAAGATAGCGGCGACGGGCTTTTCTCTTTGACCCGGGCTTCAAAAAGAAAGGCCTCCACGTAGGGAAGCGGATCTCCAAACTCCAGAACAGCCCAACTGACTTTTTCACGCCATAGCGTGTTGAACTGGTCCCCCTCCTTTGTTTGAAATTGGCGAAAAACGCCGGCCAACGTCTGCTGAGGATTATCACCTCCCAATGTCTTTATGCACGTTTCATAAAGGCGATAGAGCGCGTGAAGATGGGAAAACTCGCGAAAAACTTGCATATTGAAGGCTTGTCCCGGCTTGCCCATAATTGCATATAGCGTAAGGGGAGCTGGGGGCAGAGCAGCCGTTGCTCCCAAAAGAGAAGCCAGGAATTCCCTTCCCTCGTCAGTTAGGCGATCAGAACGCCGCACGTGCGAAAACAGCTCCAACAGCAGCGCGAGCGTTGTTTCGTGAAGGTAGGGTCCGTAAAACGGAAGGCGCACATTACCCCCCTTTCTCCCCCCCAAACGTAACGGTTGAAGTACCTCCCGGTGAAGTCGGGCCATTTCACGCAAGTTGGTGTGAAAGAGAAAGAAGTGGAGAGCATCCCTCCCCTGCGTTACCCAAAGCCAGGTTAGATAGCCCGCTACCCCCGCAACCGCGCAACGGGGACATAAATTGACTCCTCGCTTCGCTCCCGAGTAAAAGTTGCCAAATTTACCCGGTTCCACCACAAAGGGAAATATCCACATCTTTGCATCAGTCAGAGGCGCCAGCGCCCCGCAAATATCACAATATCCCTTTTTCTTTTTAAACTCGAGGCTCAACTTGGGGCAGGGGGGTTGAGTAAAGTAATCCTTGTCGTGAATCTTTTGCTTGGGCGCCCTGCCGACAACTTTAATGAAAAGATTGGTCGGATAAACCCAGTTCACTTTCTCGTATTCCCTTAGTTCCCCCGTAGCCTCATCCAGATACTTGCCTTTATTGCCTGTTTTTTGCACTAAACGCCGTTGCATCTCGTCCAGTACTTGCTCAAACTGGTGCTCTCCTACACCTACCAAATCGTACAAGGCTACCAAACCGTTATCCACCCAGAAATTTCCCGTAGGATGCTCCAGGTCAATTTGGACAGAAATGTTCGCCTCTTTCTGGGAAGCACTCTTGCGAGCCATTTGCTCACCTCCCAATCTTAGACTACAAGAACCCGTTTGCTTTGAGGAGAGCAGCAGCTACTGTTTTAACTGGTAGAACAATACCAAAACCGCCTCGGCACCGCGACTGAATCACATTTCGAGCAGCTCCTCCCGGGGGAGTTGGCGGCAGCACGTTTTTACGCCGAGGGTTTCCAGCACCTGCCGGATAAAGTCTTCGATAACGGTGGCGTATGCTTCGTAGTTTTCGCGGTGTAGTGGCTGCACGCCGTGGGCTAAAATCGAGCTGTTGCGGCCTTCCAGCGCCGCTAGCAGCCGCTGCTGGTTTTCTTGCCATAAACGGCCGACGGTATCGCCGAGGTCCGCAAGAAGGTCGTAAGCCCTTTTCAAAGGCAGGCGGATGCGGCCGTCCGTATCGGCTAGCCGATTATACCGCTCGTGAAGATGCTCCGGCAGCTTCGCAAGCTCTACGTTACCCGTCTCGATCCCCCACTCTTTCTGCAGGCGGACCTGGGCCAACATCTCCAGCGCCCGGTAGAGCCTGGCGACGCAATCATCATACCGCCCCTGCGCTGCGCGCCGCCGGGCGTTAAAGGTAAGGTCAATTACGAGCTCGTACCCGGTAGCTCTTCTCTCTCCCGTAATGGATAAGAGCGCTTCTATAAAGGGCGCGCAACGCTTTCCTCCTACAGCCCGAAGCAATTCTAACGCCCGCGCGTGATCAAAAACATCCCAGGAATGAAAGGCTTGGCATAACCGGCGCGCGCGGAGCAGCTCGTCTTGGTAAGACCCTGAAAGAGGCTGGTTCGCAGTAGCCTCAGCGAGAACCGCATCGGCCATATCGTAAGCATAGTGTTTCAGGAATTCTCTGGCCTGATTTCGCAGCAAGGTAAGGGCTACCACCTGCCTGTCGACAGACACAGGTATATCTCCGACCCTCACTTTAACAAGGTCGCGCCGGGGGCCTTTATTTAGAGTAAGACTCCAGTTTCCCTCGATAATAGCAAACAAAGCGAGGGCTACGGACATTGTTTTGGTGCCACCGGTGTAGTTAGCAATCACCTCGGCGCCAGAACCAAAGCGGGCGGTGATTTCTGCGCTAGCCTTTCTCACAATCTTGTAACAGGCATCCAGGTCGTCCGGGTCTTCCACCTTGATCTTTCTGTAAGCATCCGGCCGAAGACCTAATTGGTGCGCTATAGCCCTTTTCCTATCCCCACAAGGCTCCCCGGGACCATCAATGGTGAGCGAACTTCCTTTTCCTTTAGGATCTTCAGAACAGAAAAAGTAAATAAAATCGGGTCTGAGATCCCGGCAGGCGTTAACCACTGGCTCACAAGACCCACCAACCGATATCACTAAAACGCGCGGCATCCTTGATTCACCCTTCCTTAGCTAGCTAACAACTCTGGCAACCGCATAAGGTCTTCCCGAGCGACGACGGACTTAATGCCATACTCTTTCGCCCGCGCCTTAAAAAAGGATGGGACTTCGCCAGCTGGGCGGCTGGTCACAAAAACCAACCGCGCAAAGCGCCCAAGGCGGTAGCGGAGCGCCTCAAGCTTGTTCAGCGTGGCTTGGCTGGCTGATCCGCGAAGGTCGCCGCTTTTGCATTCGATGACGAAAAGCTGCCCCCTGCGTGTCAGGACCACGTCGAGCTCGTTTTCCACTTTTTCAAGTTCGGCCTTGACTGACCATTGCACATCATCAAAGCTCGCGCCCACACCTTTGCTGTGCGACCGCAGCAGGTGGTAAACCGTAAGCTCGAGCCAATCCCCGGTAATAAAATCAACGCCGTCCTTGGTAAAGATAAGCTTGCCGTTCTTGTTATCCAGGAGTTCGAACCGGAACAGGAGATTGATAAACTGGTTCACGAATAGGTTTGACTCTCGAAGAGAGGAGGGCAACTCCGATTTCTTTTTAGCAACCTCAGCCCACTCTTCAAGGATAGACACGCACCGGGGCCAAAAAGCTAAGATGAGGTCAATCAGTTTGGATAGCCGCTGCGGTTGCTCTTGCTGCTCAGGCTCTTTGCAGGTTAAACCGTAGGCCGCTAAGTAAAAGGACACCGTAATCGGCCGCAGATCAAACTTATGCTCCGCTATCTGTTGTTCCCGGTGGTACCAAACCAGACGTTCGTGGTCTGTATCCACGTAGAGAGCCGGACATCCGGTTTCCATCGCCGCAAGAAATGCGCCTACCGACATACATTTAGTGCCGCCAGTAAAATTTACCACCACCCGAAGATCTTTTCCGGTTAGTTGCTCGATAGCCGCTCTTATCGTTGCCTGCGCTGCGCCGACGTTAAAGGCGTCAACCGCCGGCTCTGCGTCCTGAACCCGCACCATATCCTTTAAAACCTCTTTAGTGTTCTGCCAAGCGCGTGATAAAGAACTGCCGGGAGTCTCTGCCTCTAAGGAACGCACCAGATGTACTTCCGTAAAGGTAAGCCCTTTTTGGTAGCAGGGGATGATATTCTGCATCCGCTGCTCGCTCACCAAGGCGATCATCGCTTGCACGCTGCCGCCCTCCCCAACGGTCACCGGTCCGCCCCGGCCGCCGTGGGCGGCTTCGCCTCTTCCACCGGCGCGCAGCAGCCGTAGCCCTGCGAGTTTTTCGCGCCTAGGCCGGCGTCGAGAGCCACCTGCAGGAGGCCGGGGTCGCCGCGGAGTTCGTAGTGGCCCATCCAGCCCTTAACGACGGTACTTTTATAGTAGGTCACCTTGAGGTCCCGGTCCGTCACCCCTACCGGCAGGATGGTGAACCCCCCGGTGTCGGCCGGGCGCCCGTGGATCAGGAGGTGCTTTTTGGCCAGGTTGCCCGCCACCAGTTCCCCGAAGCGCGGCTCGAAAGGCGAGTAGTAGTAGGTGTAGGCGCGCCCGCCGGCGCTATCCAAGGTGCTGTAGGTGACCAGCGGCGAGAGCATCCGCACCCGGAGGGTGTTTTGCCGCACCCGCGGCGCCGCCGTCGCCATCTCCTTCACCTCCAGGTGGGCCTCCCCGAGGCGAACACGCCCTTGACGCAGAAAGCCTGTCCCAAGCTCCTGGAGGATGAAGGGGATAGGGGAGCAGATAACCAGGCGCAGCGGCGGCGTGAGCACCAGCCGCCCGGCCGCCTGGTCGTAACGCGCCGCCCGGCCCAGCAGCCGCGAGAAGGTAAAGAGCTTAAACCGCCGTTTTTCCAGGGTGAACCCCTGGTCGTGGAGGTAACTCCTCAGCACGGGGTTCTCCATCTGCCGGTAGATGAGCCCCTGGAGCAGGTGGCTGTACTGCACCGGAACGGCCACCGGCCCCGGAGCGCTAAAGAAGATCGTGAGCTGCACGGGTAATTCCTCCCGCTATTTTGTTTTCTTGAAGCCGGGCCAGTTTTTAAGCGCTGCCCACCGCGGGTCAATATCGTCCGTATTACCACGATTGTCCTTTGCCGTCATGGCCGCTTTACCAGAGGTCCCCTGAAGCTTCCCTGAACCACCTGGTTCTGGTCGCCCCTCTCGTTTGGCCGCAGCATGTTTCTCTTGCCTGCGCTGCACCGTATCGTCCCCTGGCGGTAGTGTTAGAGAGACGCTAACTGCGCGGTGCAACCGGTTCACCCATCCGATAACGTAGGCCAGCTCTTCGAAAGAAAGGCCCTTAAGATCAGGGTGGTTCACCCGGCCGTTACGCACCCGAAGGACAGTAAGAATCCCCCGGTACTGGCCTGGCATACTGTAACGCGCCAGCGGGCTCTCCGGTAGCTTTTCAATCAAGGACAGCGCCTGGTGCAACCGGTCCGTATTTGCCGGCAGGCGCGCAAACTCCCGAAAGATATTAGCTACCGTACTTACGGCAGTGGGGCTCGATTTATCCGAACCCTGCGGCCATCCAGGTTCTTCAAGCAGCTGGTAAGCTATCTTCAAGAGCCGTTCTCTATCCAGCGCCATTGCCATGCCCCCTTCTTTTTACATCCCGCTAATACCCTTCGGCACCCCAAGCTGGACCGTGCCGCTTACCAGAAAGGATCTCCCGCAGCAGCCTAACGTTGGCAGCAATCTCAGGGTCGTTCTGGCCATAATCTTGCGCCAGCGCTACCGGATCCAAATCCTGTGACCCCAAAAACCCTAAACAATCCCGAGTGTACCACCTCACTTCCTGAAACCGCACCTGCACCGTGCCCATGTAGGCCGGTTTACCATAACCCAAACCAAGCCGGATTTTGCCATCGAGCCCGAGAGCAAAGCAGAGTAGCGCCAATTCCTCCTGGTCGAGGTTCTGGAAGGTTACCTTGCCCAGGAAATAGCTGCCGGGCAGGACCATTTCGCAAGGTTGGTTTCCTTTGCGAGGCTCTCCTTGCAGGTAAAACTTTCGCCCGCGAAAAGCCGGAGGAGGCGGTTGGTCTCTAAAATCCCTCTGCCATTTTAACCACTCGTCTTTCGTACAGTCGGGACAGTAGGCCGGTCCGTTACAGGGAACCGCTTTGTAAAACCGGCAGTAATACAAGCGTTCGTTACCGCAGCCGCGGTTGCCGTGGGGATAATCCTTAAACGGCTGCTCTAATGCCGGCAGCTCCTTCACGCCCAGTTCCACCCTATCACCAGGCGTAAACTCACCAAAGACCACCCGGCCCCGGTAGCCCTTCTTCCCCTGGACAAAGCCGAAAAGCCGGCAGGCGATGCAGGCGGCTCCTTCGGTGCACGGTGTCCGGATTCCCTGCGGAAAAGCGCCCTGCAGCCTTCGGCAGTTTTTACCAGGGGGCTGTGGTAGGCAGCTCCGCGACGCCGCCTCGGCCAGGCTCCGCACCACTCCTTTTAAAGAAGAGCCGGGAATAACCGGGATTTCACCTTGGCGCAGAAAGGCCCGGACCAGCTGCCCGTTAACAAGGCGGTACGAGCCGGTACCAATGTGCAAGGGGGTTATAGTTTCAAGCTTCAAAACCAGCTGCCCGGTTAGCCGGCGCGGGTCGATCCGGTTATGGGGCACGATGGGGCGCCGGTCCTCGCGGCGCACCGCGAGCAAGGGCACAAAAGCGTAGGGTTTTTTCCGTAGCAGTGTCCCGGTTCCTTTAGCCACCGTGACTCACCCTCTCCCGCCCTTGCTGCACCTCTTTCTGTTTGCGGTGCAGCTTTTCCAGTTCTTTCACCAGGTCAACGTCGAGGTTCACGAGCCATTCAAAACCTTTACGGACAGCCTCCCAGCAGTATTCTCGCCTGTTAAACCGACAACCGGTTATCTTCACGGTGTCACCATCCTCATAGCCACGGAGGATCTCTCCAGGCGGCTTGCCACGGTAATCCCGCAGCACCACCTGGACATTCTCCACGCGCACCCGGCCGTAGCCCCGAGTGGTGCTGCCGCCGATCAAGACGTAACCCTCGTCGAGGTCTTGCAACAACCAGCCGAGCAGCTTTAGCTGCCAAAGCGCGAAGTTAGTTAGGCTAATTTCTGCGGCGAAGGTTCCCTCTTCGACCGCCTCCGGGCTAAACAAGGCCGTTCCCTGGGTCGCGCCGGTAATCCGGTTGATAGCCACGTGATTCCGCTCGTTCAGTTGCAAAGGCCTGCCCTCCACCGGAAAGGCGTCGGCACAACGCAGGCGTCCCGCCAGGTAGGTCTGCCCGAAAAGCTGGGTTACTGGGTCCGAAGCGTAGTAGCGGTCCCGGCCCGATTTATATCTGTTTTTCATTTCTTTCTCTGTCTCGCGCTGCCGCTCAAACGGATCTGGAATCTTCATACCTTCCGGTGCCAGCGCCCGGACGATCTGCTCCGCCCGGCTCCGCAGGACGCCTTTCAGGCTGGAACCCGGGATATAGGGCACCTCCTTGCCGTTCCGCCAGGCACGGACAAAGCGCATATCCGGCAACAGGGGGTCAAGACCCGGCTGGTCCGGCCCCTTGATCAAAAGCGGTCCGGCAGTATGCAGCCAGAAAGAAACACGCGCTTCGTTACGCAGATTTTTAAACACCCGTCTCACCTCCCAGGGCAAGACCCGCCTCACGACAGGCGCTTTCCACGTCTTGCGACACTATGCCGCTCCACCCGCGAGCCAGAAAATTCTGCAGATTAGCGGTAGTAACTGAAAATACCTGGACAGCTTCCAGGCGCACGCGGCCGAGACCGCGACCGGTGCAGCCACCCAGAGGAATTTCCCCGCGCGTAAAAGGCAGCAAAGTAAGGAGGATATGCCGCCACTCCTCTTCGCTTACGTTTTCTGCTATAGCTTCAAAGGTAAAAGCTGTTCCGGCCGGTACCGCTTCAATCTCGTACTTCCGGTTGGGGTAAGCAGTGCGGGTATCCCGGTCGATGGCGACCCCGGGGCGGACCTCGCAAAAGCCCGGCCAACTCCGCTCCTCCAGGAGTAAATCCCGCACCCGCAGACGGCCGGCAAAGTGCGGGCTACCAAAGAGGCGACAGGCCGGGCAAAGCCGGGCGTAGATTGCTTCGGCCAGCGGAAGATCGTCCTTATGCTCTTTCTTAAGTTTTTTCACCGTTTCTGTAGGCAGGCACGGAGCACCCAACGGATCACAGCACCCCCGGTCGCCGTTATCAAGCTGTCCCAGAACCTGTTCGGCAAAGGACCGCCAGACCCCCTTGAAGGACGAACCGGGGATGAAGGGACGCTGGTAGGCGTCGCGGATGACCGGGTTATCTCCTGCAGTGGGATTAGGCAGAGCCTCCCCACTCCCGATGCGCAGCGGGGTTACGGCTACCAAACGCCCGGTGATCCGACGCCGGTTGTAGAAGGTATTGTAAAACAGGCTAACGCCGGCCGTCACGGCGCTCACCTCCGTTTTTCTTGTTTCTGTCCTTCCCTTTAAGGCACTCCAAGTACTTGACCCGCCAGGCCAGATACCCAAAGAACTGGGCCAGGCAGCGAAGGACAAACTGCTTGTCCCCAAGGCGTTCTTTTCGAGCCAAGTCCTCTACTTCTTCGATCTCTTTCTTCAAGGCCTCGCCGAAGGGTTGTCCGCCTATTTTACACCGCCAGTTTTCTTCCTTCTCATCACGCCCCATCTGATAATCGATAAAGGCTTTAATTTCCAGCGGTGTGGCCGCCATTTGGGCCAACGCTACTAGGTTTCGAATCTGCTTATCCCCCATTTTTTGGGGTTTAGAGTCGCTATCCTTCAAGAATTGAGCCGCCTTTTGCGCCAGCTCTTCCTTCAACCTGTCAAGTGCTTGCTTCCTCGCCCGCTCAAGCTCGAAATCCGCCGCTAGCGTCTCATTAACACCCACCGGTCATCCCTCCTCAAGGTGAAAGCTATCACAGATGCATACCGCACCGTAACCGTCCTCGGTTTTCGCACCCACGCCCTGTTCCTCCAAAAGCTGGAGCGCCTGAAGCAACCCATCATCTAACGCGCCACGCACCCGGCAGAGAAAAACGCTCCCAGCTGCGATATGTAGTGTTGCTTCCCGGCGCCCACCAGGCCGTTCCGCCGTGCAGTAGCCGCCGTAAACCCGGAAATCAGCAATAATCCTAACCGCATCTAGATCACGCGTTGAAAGAGGCAACTCGGGCGGAAATAAGGCCGCTGCCAGCTCTCGCCGCAAAACCGCCGTCCGGACCCACTCAACCTTTGCCGTTAGCGCCGCCGCCGGTAGAGCATCGGCAAGTAAGGTGACGGAAAAGTAGCTATATTCCCCCGTCTCCGTCTCCCCACGCCGCTCAAGCCACTCCCGGGCGCCTTCCTGGAACCGGGTCAGCCGCTCCAGCAGGTTGGCAGAACCAGACCCCTCTGATTTTTCTAGCCGGAGGGTAGCTTGTCCCAGACCCACGGTAGTTTTCGCCCCCAAACGTAACGTAAAATCCTGGGGGATTCCTCCGGCTGTATCCGGAATATCAAGCTGGCCCCGGAACGTTTGCCCTTCGTTTAGAACCCGCAGCGCAAAAAGCCGCCGGTCTTGGGCTACACCCCGGTAAGGGTCGACCGCCAAGCGCATTACCAGCCGCCGGTCAACCGATATCCCCTCTCTCTTATCGTTGAGGTACCCACCAACACGCTCGGCGCGCTCTCCGCACACAGGGCAACGAGGCTCACCAACGCCAAGTAGAGTATCAAAAACTGGGTGCTTCTTATCGAACTTACAGCGGTATGCGGTGAGCGGTGCCACCCGCGCGCCGTCCTTGTACAGGTGGCTGAACCGCAAGCCCGCAAAAGAAGCACAAAGCCCGCGCCAGGAGCAGGCCTGGCAGTCGGGTCCATCGGCAAACCGCACCCAGTGTAACCGCTCACCGTCCGTGTAATACGGGCAATTTTCCGTAATTGCCCGGGCAAAGGCGGCCCGCAGCACTCCTCCCGGGATGAAGTCGCGCGAAGGGAGAAAGTAGGCCGACGGCTCGCGCCGGTCACCAACCAGGGCCGGGCTATCTAGCGTCAGGGTTACGGTGTACCGCATTTTTTCTCCTCCTCTAGTATCTCTGCCCGGAACCAGCCTAGGCCCCGGCTCTTGCCAAAACCGAGCGCGTAGTTGAAGGCGAAGGCATCTTTCAGCGTCGCAATAACCGCTGCCCGTTTTTCTTCTGGCACAAACCCGCTAATCCGGCCTTCGAAAACGATATTTTCACCACCAACCGTTTCCACTGTGTAAAGCGCGCCGTCACGGGCTACCCGCCGGTAGCGGTCCATGCTGATACCGGCACGCACGCCGACCCAGCGATTTACATCATCACCAGTACCGCGAGCATCCTCAAAATACAAGGCTCCCCTCCCCCAACCTGCGCGGCCAAAAATTAGGCAAACAAGACAGGTGCAATCGTCAGTTCGCCGGCAAACTTCAGCTACGCCGTAGACCCCGGCCCGTGCGAGGGCAGTTACCGCCGCTCGCAGCCGTCCCTTGACGGTTGAGCCAGGGATAACCGGGCAACCGCCTTGCCGGTAAACGTACTTATCCAGGAACCCGCTGCCGCCGGTGCCCGTTCCCACGTGTACCGGAGTAATGAGCTTTAACCGATAGGTAATATCGACCTTCACCAGACTCAACAGGTTTCACCTCCCGCCCCAACGTAGTTCCAGAGTTCCACCACGTCCAGCCAGGGGCAACAGCGTGAGCCATCACGCTCGCAAAACATTCCAGGGGTATCAGATTGCCCCGTCAAGGATTCCCAGCATTTCCCCAGGGTCTCACGCTGGGCGTCGCTCAAGCGGGCGTACTGGTAGTTAAAGAATAGTTCCGCCACCTGCCGGCCGTACTGCTCTACCGCCTGACGCAACCCGTAAAACCAGCTCCGGCCAGGCGCCTGCGGCGCAGCTTGCAGTCGGCGCACCGCATCCATCAAGCGCCGGGCCTCGGAAAAGGTGTACGGCCGCAGAGTGAGTTTGGCGTCATTTTTGCAAAGGGTTGCCTTGCGGTAGGCAGTGATATTGTCCTGGTAGGCAGCGTAAGATGCTAACACGGCTACATCCAAGGTCCCTTCTTTTAAAGCTTCCTTTGCCCCATAAACCCGTTTTTTCGCCTCTTTGAGAAGTGTTTGCGCCAATTCGAAGAGATACCGCACCGGTGTCTTGGCCCCGGCAATGACTACGCCCAGCGAGAGGGTAGCGCGAGGCTCTTCCGCCGTTAAATTCTTGAACAACCGGTCAAATCGCTCTCCGATCGCAACAGCCAGAGGCAGTGCTGCCCGCGCCGGAACGAGCATAAAGATATCGTCCCCGCCCAGGGCGATGATTTCTACCGATTGCTCTTTTATAAGCGATTGGTTTTCTTTAAGGGCTGTAAAAACTGCCGTGTAGGCCGCACTCTCAGTAAACTGACTCAGCAGGCGCAGCCCGGCCAGGAATTTACACTGCCCGAAAAGGGGCCCGAAGTTGTTGCCGTCAGCGTAAATCACGGCGATTTCGTTCCTGTCGTCCGCAATCTCCTCGATTTCTTGCGCCGCAGAAAGGTCCGCGCTCTCGCCGCGCGCCTGCCAGAAGCGCCGGTATTCCTTCGTAAAGACGGTTTCCTTCGCGTCTCGTCCGATAAGCTGCTTGCGCAAGCAAGAAGCACATAACGGTCGGTCCTCGTCCTCATACAACCATACCCGAGTTGCGGGACGGACACCGCAGGATTCGCAGCATTGTCCCGGCTTGGCGGCCGGCAGGGGTAAGCTCTCACCCATCGAGAATCCCTCGTGATAAAGATCGATTGCCCCTTCGGCAGCGTTCCACGCCGGGATTAGCGCGCTGCGGCGGTCAACCATTTCCTCGGTCAAACTAGTGCGCAGCTTACCGAAGTCGGCCAGCTCCGAAGCCCTTACCTTACGCGCCACCCCCACCGCGCGGGCGGTAAGACAGACCTCCCGGTGCAACCGCTCGATCTCCCCCGCAACCCTCTCGCCTTCACCGGCCGGTACCACCGCCATCACGTGGCCGCCACCGGCGTAGACAATCGATTCCGTAGTTAGCCCAGGCAGTTCGCGAAACATTTGAAGATAACGCTTGCGGTTGATGTCGTCCAGGAGCACGCTGGCGCCGCGGATCTCGCCGATGCGGTTCGTTTCCAGATAGTAATCCTTAACCTTAAAGGCTCCACCCTCAACCACATCCAACATCCCCGACGTGTCCGCTGCCCCGTCTGTGTCAGGATAACCGGCCAAAAACGAAGCTGTTTGGTAAGCCTCGCGCAGTTCCTCCGGGATTGGTACCAAACCTATCAGGCGTTCCTGCATCCCGAAAACACCGCTGCCATCCAAAAGGGAGGTCAGGCGGAGCAACGGCCACTCCTCTGACCGCATCCGGTCGGCTGCCAGGGCATAGAATAAGCCCGTTCGCAGGAGCAGGAAATCGGCCAGCCGCACGCACGGTTTATTTTCGCCGCGCAGCCATCCGGATAGGCTTGTTTCCCCATCTCTGCCAAAAGAGGCCCGCCCGGGGTAAGGCAACTCGGGCCAGAGTACCGCCAACGGGATGACCCCGCAAATCCCTTCTATCCCTACTTTCTGGCCTTCGAAGTTAAGACCCTTTTCCTCAAGATAGAGCTTCCGACTGAAGATATCTCGCTTAGCTAAAAAATCTACCAGGTAATCAATAGCAGTAGCGGAATCATAATTTCGCCGCAAAGCCTCTATCCAGACTAACCCGCAACGGGTGATTTCTGCAGCCTCGTCCTTCTTCAGGAAGTAGCGGGTTTTAGTCACCGGATGCACCCAGAGAAGCGCATCCGCAGGCGGGAACTCTTTTTTTGCTGGATCACCCAACGGGTTGCAGATATCTTCTAACCAGTTAACAAACGCCAAATTTCTTTCACCTCCCCATATCATCCGCAACATCAGTCCGCCTTTCCCTGCCGCTCCTACCGTCAACGGGTGGGAGAAGTTGATGATCTGCACGTTACCTCTCGGCCTCCGTCAGGCTAAAGTAGGGTGCAAACTCAGCGATTAAAACGTTGCGGTCCACGTCGTGCGGCGGATAGCCGAGCCACTCCCTGAGCTTCTCGTAAACGCTCCGGAGTTGATTGGCAACGGTTTG
>NZ_JBRAIN010000023.1:0-19356 GCF_052743955.1 Thermodesulfitimonas sp. | reverse complement strand
CACACATCACGTCGACATCTTTAAGTCGGGACACCCCTTCAATGACGCTCTGCCCGTCACACAGGAGTGTCCCAGCCAGGATAGGCAGAACAGCGTTTTTAGCACCACTGGTTTCAATCGTTCCGTATAAGCGGTTTGGCCCCTTGATGACGAAGCGCATTCGGTCACCCCGCCCCGCTGTCGCCCAGCATTTTCACCTCGAGCTCCAAAGTTATACCGAACTTCGCCTGCACCATGCCGCGAACCTGTTCAATTAGTGACAGCACGTCACTAGCTTTCGCCGCCCCCAAGTTAATAATGAAGTTCGCGTGCTTCTCCGAAACCATCGCGTCGCCGACCCGCAATCCTTTAGCCCCCGCAAGCTCGATCAGGTGCCCGGCCGCATCGCCAGGAGGGTTTTTGAAGACGCTTCCCGCACTCGGGTACTCGAGCGGCTGGGTGGAGCGTCGTTTCTGCAAATACTCCTGACTGCGCCGCCTGATCGCCGCCGGGTCGTCGGGTATCAGGCGGAGAACTACTTCCACGACGATTGCCTTGAGCTCCTGTAGCCGGCTGTAGCGGTATCCGAAAGCGAGCTCCGCCCGGTCGCAAACCTTTTCCTGCCCTGCGTAATCAACTACAGTGACCGTCTCGACCAGATCGCCGATCATAGAGCCATTAGCTCCCGCGTTCATTGTCACCGCCCCACCAATCGTGGCCGGGATCCCGATGGTGAATTCTAGCCCGCCGAGCCCCGCTTCCTGGGCCACTGCCGCCACCCGGCCGAGTTTAGCGCCGGCGCCAGCAGTAAGCCGCTGGTCAGCAATGCTGATGGCTCCCATGCGCTCACCGATCTTGATTACCACCCCCCGAAATCCGGTATCGCTTACCAAGAGATTTGAACCGTTACCGATAACGGTAAAAGGTAACCCTTTTTCCCGGATAAAGTACAAGATAGTCTTTAAATCGTCACGTGAAGCCGGCTCTACCAAGAGATCCGCAGGCCCGCCGATGCGCCAAGTGGTGTGCTCCTTTAAAGGCTCATTGGGTAGAACTCGGCCCACGATTCTGGCCGCAAGCTCTTCCGCTAGGCGGTTCATGCGTCATCAGCCTCCAGCAGCGCTACAAGCGCCTGGCCCACCTTATAAATGTCGCCTGCGCCGAGGGTTAAAACGATATCCCCCGGTTGGACCAACTCCTTAACGTAAGCAGCACCGTCGGTATTAGGTAGCCGGAGCACCTCCCGCCGGTCGTGCTGCCTGATCGCTTCCCTGATTAGCTCGGCGCTCACCCCGGGAATTGGCTTCTCGCCGGCGCTATAGATTTCGTCGACTACCACCAGGTCGGCCTCGCTAAAAGCCCGCCCGAACTCCGGATAAAGGAGCGCCGTACGGGTGTAACGGTGGGGCTGAAAAACGGCCACTACGCGCTTCGGAGCAAGCTGCCGGGCCATCTTAATGGTAGCCGCAATCTCGGTAGGGTGGTGGGCGTAATCGTCGATTACCGTGACGCCGCGCACCTTCCCGAGCAATTCGAACCGCCGCCCCACGCTGCGAAAGCCTTCCAGCGCCTCGGCCGCCACGGCGAACGGAACGCCCAGGTGGTGTCCCACGGCCACGGCGCACGCTGCATTGAGCAGGTTATGCATTCCGGGAATGTTGAGCCGTAACCGCCCTATCCGCTCCCCCCGAAAGTAGAGGGTGGCCTCCGAAACGGGGCCCCTAAGACTCACTTCCGCTACCCGCCAGTCAGCCCCTTCGCCCACGCCATAGCTAACCACAGGTTTCGGTGCCTCGCGCGCAAAAGCACAGAGGTTCGGGTCATCCCAACAGACCACCGCCATGCCGCCAGGCGCGACCCGCCCCAGGAACTCCCGGAAGGCCCGGATCAGGTTTTCCACTGAACCGTAATAATCGAGGTGGTCATTCTCGATATTCGTCACCACCGCGACCTCCGGGGAGAGGAGCAGGAAAGAAGCATCGCTCTCGTCGGCCTCAGTTACGAAGTAGGAACCACTACCCATACGGAAATTACCGCCAATTGCCGGCCAGTTACCGCCCACTAAAATGGTGGGGTCAAGCCCCCCCGCCATGAGTACCGCACCGACCATGGCCGTCGTCGTAGTTTTTCCGTGCGCGCCGGCCACTGCGATACCCCGGTAGCCCTGCAGCACCGCCGATAGCAACTCACCACGACGCATAACTGGAATCCCTCGTTCACGCGCCGCAAGCAGTTCGGGATTCTCCGGCCTGATGGCCGAAGAAACTACTACCAGCTCCGCAGTACCCACATTTTCGGCCTTGTGCTCCTTATAAACCATAGCTCCTTGGGCCTGGATCTTTTCGGTCAGCGCCGAAGCCTTAAGATCGGAACCCGTAACCCGGTGTCCGCACAAAAGGAGTAGGGCAGCCAGGCCGCTCATGCCTACGCCACCGATACCGATAAAGTGCACGTTGTGCGGTATTTTCCCCATATTTTCGCGCTACTCCCTCCTGACCGCCGCTCCACGGTATATTATGCGACCACCGGGTAAACTGCTACCGAACTTGCCCCCTATAACCGGTAAAAAGGTCGCCACCTCCCGGGCTACTGCCTACAAGCGCCCGATTTCCCTGATACAGGCAATAATATCTTCCAGAGCATCGGGCTTCCCTAAACTGGCACTGCGCGCTGCCATCTCCCGGAGCCTCGCTGGGGTAGCCAGCAGCCGCTCCACTTCTCCCGCTAACCGTTCCGGAGTGAGCGCGGCATCCTGGATGACCACCGCTGCGCCCTGCGCCGCTAGCGCCCGGGCGTTAAACTCCTGGTGGTTAGCGGTCGCGTACGGATACGGAATAAGGATCGCCGGCCGCCCCAGGCAGGTGAGCTCCGCAATGGTCGCCGCCCCCGCGCGACAGATGACCAGGTCTGCCGCGGCGAGATAATCCGCTATCTGGTAGAAATAGGGAACAACCGTTATGTTTCCCCAGGCTGAAAGGTTTATTCCTTTAATACGTAACCATTCCCGGAACTTATCATACCCCGCCGTCCCCGTAGCGTGAAAGAGCCTTACGCCGGGTCTCCCGCCGAACGCAGGGATAAGCGCCGCTATCGCCCGGTTGAGACGCTCCGCCCCCCGGCTCCCGCCGAAAGAAAGGAGGACGGTCTCCTCACCAACGTTAAGGCGGGCCCGTGCTCCCTCTCGGTCCGCGTTTCGGATCTCCTCCCGCACCGGTAGGCCGGTTACCTTAGTCCTGGCGCCACGCGGTAGGAAACGCTTGGCTTCCGGAAAGGTAAGCGCTACGCAGGCGGCAACCCGCGCAAAAAGGCGGTTAGTAAGGCCGGGAAAGGCATTCTGCTCGTGGATCAAGAAGGGCACGCGGCAGAGATAGGCCGCCAGGAGAACCGGCCCCGATACGTAACCGCCTGTCCCCACAACAACCGTAGGCCGCACCTCCCGCACCAGCCGAACCGCTTCCCCTGTACCTTTCAGGGTAAGCGCCAGTGACCAGAGGTTTTGAAGGGTAAAGCGCCGCTTAAGGCCCGCCGCAGTGACTGTACGGAAGGGAAATCCCGCCTTGGGAACAATATCCGCTTCGAGCCCCCGGGTTGTACCCACATAGAGAACCTCGCAGCCTGGAAAAGCTCGTTTTAAACCTCGGGCAATCGCGAGGGCTGGATAAATATGCCCTCCCGTTCCACCACCCGCAACGATAAACCGCAAAGTGCCCATTACTTCACCTGACCGTATGCCGGGAAATATTAAGAAGTACGCCTATAGCGGCGAGGGTAAAAACCAAGGAGGTTCCGCCGTAACTGATGAGCGGCAGTGGGATACCCGTTATCGGCATACTGCCCGTCACAACCCCGATGTTAATTAGGGCCTGCAAACCGATTCCTGCCGTAATCCCGGCCGCAAAGAGACTGCCAAAGGCATCCGGCGCGTAGAGCGCAATCCGCAAGCCCCGCCAGATAAAAATAACAAACAAAAAAATTACAAGTGCCCCACCGATGAAGCCTAATTCCTCACCGATTACGGCGAAGATGAAATCGGTGTGTTGCTCGGGGAGGTAGAGAAACTTCTGCTTTCCCTGGCCGAGCCCAACCCCGAAAAGTCCGCCGGAACCGATCGCGTAAAGCGACTGAATGATATGGAAACCGCTTCCCCGAGGGTCTTTCCAGGGGTCGAGAAAAGCCAGCAACCGGCGCCACCGGTAAGGCTCTACATAAATTGCCGCTAGCGCCGCCGCCACACCACCCAGACCGGTCACGCCGAGGGCAGAAAGTGGCGCACCGGCGCAAAAAAGCATCACGAAAACGGTCCCGGCAAGCGCCATCGCTGTTCCTAAATCGGGCTGCAACAGAATCAAAAGCGCAGCCACACAAGTGATACCGAGATAGGGGAGGATTTCGCGGGCGCGCCTTATTCCTCCCGGCATCCTGCTGAGGCCGTAAGCGGTGAAGACTACAATACCGAACTTGATGACCTCGGAGGGCTGAAGGGTTAGCGGGCCGAATTTGAGCCACCGCTGGGCACCGTGGGAAGAATGCCCAATACCTGGTAAAAGAACCAGGAGGAGAAGAAAGAAGGAAAGTGTTAGCAATAAACCCGCAAACCTTCTGAAGTTGTGGTAATCATAGTTAAGAAAATAAAACATCGCCCCAAGTCCCAAAAGGGCATAAAGCAGCTGGCGTTTGAAAAAGTAGAAGGTATCGTTAAAACGAACCAGAGCAGCATACTCGCTGGCGCTGAAAACCATGACCAGGCCGACCGATAGGAGGCCCAGCACCGTGAGAAAAAGGAGGAAATCGGGTGGTCTTCTTGCCCTGCCCCAGGACCGCATCTTTCTCCCCTCTTACAAACCAGCTATTTCCCTAACCAGCCTCTTAAAAAGCTCGCCCCGCTCTTCATAATTCCGGAACATATCCCAGCTCGCACAGGCGGGCGAAAGGAGAACCACGTCCCCCGGCCGGGCTGCATCCCGCGCCAAATAGACCGCCTCGCGAAAATCCCGGGCGTGGCGGATTCCCGTCACGCCGGCCGCACGGGCCGCCGCCGCGATCGCTTCCGCGCTTTCGCCCACGACCACGAGCACCCGCACTTTTTCCTTGATTTTTTTAGCGAACGCCCCGAAGTCGCTCCCTTTGTTCCGCCCCCCCGCGATCAAGACGATTGGTTCCCGGTAAGCCTCGAGGGCCTTGATGGCGGCATCGGGATTAGTTCCCTTAGAGTCGTTAACGTAGCGGACCCCGTTAATCTCCGCCACAAACTCGAGCCGGTGCGCCACCCCTTTGAACTCCCGCAGCGTCGCCGCAATGACGGAAGCCGGCACCCCTAACGACCAGGCCGCCGCGGCTGCTGCCAGCGCGTTTTCTAAGTTATGCGCGCCGGGGAGAGCGATTTCATCCACCCCGCAGACCGGGACCACCGCGCCGTCCCTACTTAGAACGATCTTTTCTTCCCGGACAAACGCCCCCGCCTTCAAGTTATGTCGGCGACTGAAGAATAATACCCCGGCAGGACTCTGCCCGGCCAGCGCGGCCACCAGAGGGTCGTCAAAGTTGAGCACCGTCACGTCATCCTGCTTCTGGTTGCTGAAAATGCGCGCTTTCGCCGCCGCATACGCCTCTATCGACCCGTGCCGGTCGAGATGGTCGGGGGTGATGTTGATAATAACCGCTACCCGGGGCCGGAAGGATTGGATTGTTTCAAGTTGAAAACTCGAAACTTCGGCCACAATGATGTCCCCCGGTCCGTAATCCGTTACGGCCGCCACCAGCGGCAAGCCGATATTCCCAGCCACCAGCGTCCGGCGTCCGGCTCTCCGGAAGATTTCACCGGTAAGCGCAGTGGTCGTGGTTTTACCGTTTGTACCGGTGATCGCCACGATCGGCGCCCGCGCGAAGCGGTAAGCCAGTTCGAGTTCGCCAATCACCTCGATCCCCGCCTGCCTCGCCTCGACCACCGGAGCCACCGTTAAAGGTACGCCAGGGCTCACCACCAAAAGATCGTGCCCCGCCGCCGGGGGGTAACCGCCGAAGAAGGTCGTCACCCCTGCCCCCGCAGCTGCCGCTTCCTGTTCGGCCGCCGGCTTGATGTCGGCCAGCGTCACCACTGCTCCTTTTTCCCGCAAAAAACGGGCTGCCGCAAGGCCGCTCTTTCCGGCCCCAATAACCAGTACCTTTTTATTCTTTAAGTCCAAAGTAGACCTCCTTACTAGCCGCCTAATCCCTCACGGGCTAACATTCCCTGTTTCGCCTATCCCAGGCGGTAGATGCCCGCCAGACCAAGCAAGCCGGCCACCAGGCCCGCTAGCCAGAAGCTCACGACCACCCGGTTCTCCGACCACCCGCCTAATTCAAAATGGTGGTGGAGCGGGCTCATCCGAAAGATGCGCCTTCCCGTAAGCTGGTAAGATATCACCTGCAGGATGACCGAAAGGGCCTCGGCAGCAAAAACGGCTCCCACCACGAGAAGAAAGAGTTCCCTTCTGCTCAGGACTGCTGCTGCGCCGAGGGCACCGCCGAGCGCCAGGCTACCGGTATCGCCCATGAAGATGCGGGCCGGGTGGCGGTTATAAATCAGAAAACCGAGACAGCCGCCCGCCACCGCGGCGAGGCCCACCGCCAACCCCATTTTGTCCATCACCAGCGCAAAGAGAAGGTAGATCCCGGCGGCTATCGCCACTAATCCCGCCGCCAGCCCGTCAAGCCCGTCGGTAAGATTGACGGCGTTCGCCGTGCCGGTCAGGACCAGAACGGTAAAAAAGGCGAAAAAGCCGAAGCCCCAATCGAAGTGCACCCCGCCGTCACGGAAAAAACCGGAAAAAGGAACGGCCAGGTCCGTGCCTCGCCCCAGGAAAAAAACCGCGCCTACCGCTAGCCCTAACGCCACAATCACCTGGGCTAATAGTTTTTCGCGCGCCCGGAGCCCGAGCGAGCGCTTCTTAACCACCTTTAAAAAATCGTCGAGGAATCCCGTTAAACCGTAAGTTAACGTTACGAAGAAAAAGGTGAGCGCTTCCGCGTTTCCCCGCGCAAACCACAGGACCGCTACGGTAATACCCAAAAGAAAGAGCAGGCCGCCCATTGTCGGCGTTCCCGCCTTAGAAAGATGGCGGGCCGGCCCGTCGTAGCGAACCCGCTGTCCCACCTTTAGTTGCTTGAGCACAGGGATGAGGACCAGTCCGGCGCCAACCGTTACGGCAAACGAAAGAAGAAAGGCCCTTGCTACCGGGTTCACTGGGCCACCTCACCTCCCGTGCAGAGAGCCTCGACCACTCTCTCGAGGCGCATCCCCCGTGATGCTTTTACCAGAACCGCCTCGTTGCCCCGCAAAAGTTCTTTCAAAACGGCCACCGCCGCCCTGGCGTCGGGGCAGGTTACCACCTGCCGCGGTGAAAGCCCAGCGGCCACGGCTCCCCCCGCGATCCCTTGGGCCAGTTCCCCAACGGCCACCACTACGTCCGCAACCGCCGCCGCAGCTGCACCAATTTCCCGGTGGGCCGCCGCCGCCCGGCTGCCGAGTTCCAGCATATCGCCGAGCACCGCCACGCGGCGCCTCCTTCTCCCCACTTCTCCCAGCATCCCGAGCGCTGCCCGCATCGAAGCAGGATTGGCGTTGTAGGCGTCGTTTATCACCAGCAGCGTACCGCACTCCCTTATTTCCAGCCGCATCCCGGTGAGCCTTACCCGCTCCAGACCCCGCTGAATCTCTTCCGGCCCGAGCCCAAGCTCCCGCGCCACCCCTACGGCCGCAACCGCGTTAAGGGCGTTATGGTAGCCGGGTAAGGGAATAAAGTACCCCGTTACCACCCCGCCAGTGGCCACGGTAAAGCGACCACCCCCGTCTACAGGCACGTAATCGGTCAGGCGCACCGTCGCCGCCTCGCTCGTCCCGAAAAAGATAACCCGCCCGCGGCAGCGCTTTGCCTGTTCAAAAATGTAAGGGCTCTCGGCGTGAAGCACCGCAAACCCTGTCGCAGGGACGTAGTCCAGGATTTCCCCTTTCGCAGCCGCAATCGCAGCCACGCTCCCGAGCCGCTCGAGGTGGGTTTCCCCGATATTCGTAATCACCGCGGCGTCGGGAGCGGCAATCCGGGCCAGCGCGGCAATCTCCCCCGCCCCGCGCATCGCCATTTCGACTACCGCCACTTCGTCGCCGGGCGAAAGAGATAGCAGCGTGAGCGGCACCCCGATTTCGTTGTTCAGGTTCCCCTGCGTGGCGCAAACCCGGTACCGCGCACCGAGGACCGCCGATAGAATGTCTTTGGTGCTCGTCTTCCCGGTGCTGCCGGTCACCCCGACCACCAAAACGCCTGTCTTCCGGCGCACATAGTGGGCAACCGCCCCGAGGGCTGCCAGCACGTTAGGGACCAAAAGTACCGCCGTTTCGCCGGGCAGGGCCGCCACCGGGCGGCTTACCACCACCCCTGCCGCCCCTTTCGCCACCGCATCGGGGACAAAATCATGCCCGTCGTAACGCTCCCCTTTAAGCGCGAAAAAGATGGCGCCGGCAGGGACCTGCCGGCTGTCGGTGGTGATCGCTTCCACCCGCCGGTTCGGTTCCCCCTGCAGCAGGGAGGCACCAGACGCTGCCACTAACTCCGCAACCGTTACCGGGATCATTCTCTATCTTGCTTCCCAATCATTTCCCTTAAAATTTCCGCCGCCACTTTCCGGTCGTCGAAGGGCAACTTTTTATCCCCGATAATCTGGTAATCCTCGTGCCCCTTCCCAGCCAGCACCACAATGTCGCCCGCTTGCGCCTGCCGGAACGCGAGCGCAATGGCCGCGCGCCGGTCCGCTTCCACGGCGTAACTGCCCGGGGCGCCAAACCGCCGGAAACCCGCCTCGATCGCCGTAATGATGCGCTGCGGGTCCTCACTGCGGGGGTTATCCGAAGTGATCACCGTGAAATCGGCAAGCTTGGCGGCTATCTCCCCCATTACCGGTCGCTTACCCGGATCCCGGTCACCGCCACACCCAAAAACCACGATCACCCGGCCGCAGGTCTGCGTGCGCGCGGCCCGGAGGACGTTCTCCAGGCCGTCGGGCGTATGGGCGTAATCGACCACCACCGCAAAATCCTGCCCGACATCGACCCGCTCAAAGCGCCCGGGCACCGCCGGCACGCCCTCCAGGGCCTCGACCACCCGGGCCACGGGGTAACCCTCCGTCACCCCGACCGCAAAGGCCGCCAGCGCGTTGTAAACATTAAACCTTCCCACGAGCTGCAACCGCACCGGCGCCACCCCCCCGCCCCACTCAACCGTGAAGGTGGTCCCGTCGCGCCCGAGCTTGATTTCCCGGGCCCGGAAGGCGGCCGCTCGCTCCACACCGTAGGTGGTTACCTCACCCCCGCTTACCACGGTTAGCCGCTGGCCGTACGGGTCGTCAATGTTAATCACGGCCCGCTTTCGCCGCCCCTTTACCCCTGGCTGCTTCAGCTCCAGGAAGAGGCGCGCCTTGGCGGCGTAGTAATCCTCCATATCCCGGTGAAAATCGAGGTGGTCCTGCGTGAGGTTCGTGAAAACCGCTATATCGTACTCCAGCCCCGTCACCCGCTCCAGCGCCAGGGCGTGGGAAGAAACCTCCATCACCACCGTTTTTACCCCTTCATCCACCATCCGCCGGAGCAGGGCCTGCAGATCGAGAGACTCCGGCGTCGTCCGCTCGGCAGGAAGCACCGCGTCCCCAATCATCGTCCAGAGGGTGCCGATCAGCCCTGTCTTTTCCCCTTGAGCTTCGTAAATCGCCCGGATAAGGTGGGTGGTGGTGGTCTTCCCATTTGTCCCCGTAACCCCTACCAGCCGCAGCTGCCGGTCAGGATGACCGTAAAAGGTCGCCGCCGCCAGCACGAGCGCCCGCCGCGCATCCGGAACGCGGACCGCAAATACGCCGGACGGCACCGCAACCTCCTTTTCCACCACCACGCCCACCGCACCCCGCCGGACGGCATCGCCAACAAAGTCGTGTCCGTCCTGCCGGAAACCTTTGATGGCGAAAAAAACGTAGCCGGGCTGAACCTGTCTGGAGTCGTAGGCCAGCCCCGCAGGCGCAAGCGCAAAGATCCGGGCAAGCGCTTCTTTCAGGTTTTCCGTTTCCAAATGATTACACCCCGCTGCCGCAGGATTGGTCTGTTAATCAGCCCCAAAATATTATTACTAGCTCTATTCTATCCTAAAAAAGCCAAAACCGTCCTCAAAAAGCTCAACGCTTCCCTTGCCCAACTGCTACCCCGCAAGCGAAACCCTGCTCAGGGGTGGAGGACGGTCGGCTGGCCTTCTTCCGCTTCGGGGGAAGCGAAAGTCACCCGCACCGAGCTACCGCGTCTGACTTTGGTGCCGGGAGCTGGCGCTTGCTGCACCGCCACGCCGCTTCCTTCCGGAACGAGCACCAGGCCCATCTTTTCCAGCAAGACGGCCGCGTCTTTAATTGTAAGGCCCGTGAGGTCGGGTACCGCGATTTCTGAAGCACCCTCCGGCGCCGCCTTGAGCCCCAAGATAACCTTCGTTCCCATCAGCACCGTTGCGCCGCCCTGCGGAACCTGCGCCCGCACCACGTTCCCCTGACCGCGGACGGTGAACCTGAGCCCCGCGGCCCTCAGACGCTCGATCGCTTCGTGGACCGGCAAGCCGACGACCTCGGGAACCTCCACCGGCTTGGGCTCTTCCTCTATCAAATACCGCGGTTTCTCCGGTTTTTCAAGACCGGCTTGCTGGGGTACGCCCAGGTAGCGCAGGGCATCCTGCATCACCGCCTTAAAGGCAGGAGCCGCCACCAGGCTGCCGAAATAGACCCCTCCCTGCGGTTCCCAGACGACTACCAGCGTTACCAGACGAGGATTATCAACCGGGGCAAAACCGACAAACGAAGAGACATACTTACCTGGAACATAGCCACCGTTTGGCCCAACAACCTGAGCGGTTCCCGTTTTTCCTGCCGCCCGGTAACCGTCGAGATGGGCATTAACCCCCGTACCTTTCAGGACCACGTTTTCCAGAAGCCGCGCCAGTTCCTGCGCCTTTTGCCTTGATATGACCCGCCGGCGGTGCTCCGGCTTAAAGGCCCGCACCGTTTTCCCGTCGGGGGAAACTACCGCCCGGATGACCCGCGGGGTAAGCAACTCGCCACCGTTGGCCACTGCCGCCACCGCAGTGACGAGTTGGATGGGCGTTACGGCAATCGACTGACCGATAGACATGGTAGCGATGTTGAGGTTCGTCGCCTTACTTTCCGGGATAAGGATGCCTTTAGCCTCTCCGGGAAGGTCGATCCCGGTCGGTCGGCCGAAGCCGAAAGCCCGGATATACCTATAGAACTTTTCTTTCCCTAGGCTCAGCCCTACCTGAACGAAGCCCGGGTTGCAGGAGTTCTGGACCACCTCCGCAAACGACTCACTACCGTGGCCACCTTCTTTCCAGCACCGGATCCGCCTGCCCGCAACCTCCACAAAACCCGGGCAGTAAAAGCGGCTTTCCGGGTTAACCACACCCTCGGAGAGCGCCGCCGCCGCCGTCACAATCTTAAAGGTAGAACCGGGCTCGTAGAGCCGCCAGATCGCCGGGTTACGATCCCAGACCGATTGGGGTGCGTCTCGCCAGCGGGCCGGATCAAAGGTGGGCCGGTTACCCAAAGCCAAAATCTCGCCCGTTTTTGGGTCCATAACGATTATCGAGGCGGCCGCCGGGTGATAGGTATCGACGATCTTATCTAATTCCCGCTCCACAAAATACTGGATCGTCTCGTCAATCGTCAGCAGAAGACGGTTTCCCGGAACGGGCGGATAAAGCTGGTGGAGCGCAGCCGGGATATTCCGCCCGGCGGCATCCTGTTCGATCACTATCTTCCCTGGCACACTGAGAAGGAACTTCTCGGCCGTTTTCTCCACTCCGGTGAGCCCCTGGTTATCCACCCCGACAAAACCGAGAATGTGCGCAGCCAGGGCCCCGCAGTTATACTGGCGGCGACTTTCCTCGATCAGCTCAATTCCCCGAAGTTTGAGTCCCCGCACCTGCCGTGCCGTCTCGAAGTCAACCTTCCGCTTAAGCCAGACAAAGGCCTGCTTTTTTGTGAGCAGCCGGTAGAGGGTTTCTTGATCCATCTTAAGAAGCGGCGCCAATTTAGCCGCGGTACCCGCAGGATCTACCACCTGCGCCGGCATAGCCGCGACAGAATCACAGCTCACGCTCGTAACCAGCACCTTACCGTTACGGTCGCAGATATCCCCCCGCTTCGCCTCCACCGTAATTTCCCGGACCCTGTTCTCCCATGCGCCCCGCTCGAGCTGACTGCCGCGCACCAACTGAAGCCAGAAGAGCCGGCAGACAAGCAGAAAAAAAAGAAAAGCGGCCAGGACAAAAAGACCAGCCAACCGCTTGCGCAGCACCAGATTGCTCATTCAATCTCCCCTGCCGGTCGCGAACTTTTCTGGCAAGTATATATTTACGAGAATCCGCTAACGGGCAGAACCGCCCCACCTGTCCGTAAGGAGCCCTAAAGGCGCCGTAAGCAACCCGTCCGGGCGCGTTCCCTTCCCTATCTTCTCCCGCACTGTTGGTTTCGCTTCCGGTGCAGCCGGCTGCCGTGCCGGAAGCGAGACCGTGAGCTGCGTCCCGGGTGCTGGGGGGACCATTCCGAGCTTTTGTACCGCCATCCTTTCGATTTCGTCAGGTGCCATAAGGCGGTCGACGGTCCCGGCGAGCGCCTCGTTTTCCATTTGCGTCATAGCCAGCTCCTTTTGAAACTCCTGCAGGCGATAACCAAGATAGGCCATGCGGGCCTGACAAAAGACCACTATCGCTCCGCAAAAGAAGGCTAACAAAACCATGCCGCTGAGCTTCAGCCGCTCCGCCCGAACCGCTTTTCTAGGCCGCCGCAACGGCTGCGGTTGCTGCGGCAGCGGGCGCGCCACCTGTTCCCGCGCGAGAATCACCCGGAAAATCCCCCTTTCTCCGGCTGGTTAAACGACCATCCTGCGTTATCCTCCCGGAAACGACCAACTGCCAACACCGGCGGCTATTCGTGCCTGTTTCGCTCCCGGGCGGCCAGCCACCGGAAACTACCCGGCAGATTCTACACCGTTCGTCGGCAATTTTTCTGCTGCCCGTAGTCTGGCACTTCGTGAGCGGGGATTGCGTCCCAATTCTTCCCCCGCCGGCGTGCGTGGTTTCCGCGTAAGCCGCCGGAGCGCCGGCTTCTTGCCACACACGCACACGGGCGCTCCAGACGGGCAGCTACACCCCGCTTCTGCCTCTTTGATGAACTCCTTCACTATCCGGTCCTCAAGCGAATGGTAACTCAGAACCACCAGGCGACCGCCGGGCCGCAGCAACCCGAGAGCCTGCTCCAGCGAGGCCCGCAACGCCTCGAGTTCCTGGTTCACCGCGATCCGTAGCGCCTGAAAAGTCCGGCGTGCCGGGTGGGGGCCCGTCCGGCGCGCCCTTGCCGGCACCGCCTTCTTGATTACTTCCACTAACTGGCCCGTCGTCTTAAGCGGTCGGCGCGCTCTCTCCGCTACGATAAAGTCCGCGATGCGGGAGGCCCACCGCTCCTCGCCGTATTCGGCAATTATTTTAGCGAGTTCACGCGCACTCAAGTTGTTAACCAGGTCGGTGGCTGTTACGGGCCCTTCTGGGTCCATCCGCATATCGAGCGGCACATCCTCCCAGTAAGTAAAACCCCGCGCCGGATTATCGAACTGGTAGGAGGAAACGCCAAGGTCGTAAAGTATCCCGTCAACCTGGCTCACCTCTAGTTCCGCGAGCACCGTGGCGAGTTTGCAAAAATCGGCCCGAAAAAGCTGCACGCGCGGATCGCCTCCGAGGCGCAGCCGCGCCGCCGCCAGGGCCTCCGGATCCCGGTCAAGCCCTATCAGCCGGCCCTGCGGGCCTAAAAGCTCCAGGATCGCCGCTGCGTGGCCTCCCCCGCCGACCGTACAATCGACGTACACCCCGCTAGGCTTCACGTTTAAGAACGCCACAACTTCTTTTACCATTACCGGCTGGTGCCGAAACTCCATCCGTCAATACCCCTTAGTCAATCCCCGGCCGGAAAATCAAAGTCGACTAACTTCTCCGCGATCTCCTCGTAGGCCGCCTGGGTCTGGGCGCTGTAACGCTCCCATTCTTCCTTTGCCCAGAACTCAATCCTTGAGGAAACCCCCAGAATAACTACGTCTCGAGCAAGGCCCGCGTAATCCCGCAAGGTTGCGGGTATGAGAATGCGCCCCTGTTTATCCACCTCAAGCTCAGCGGCACCCGCAAAAAAAAGCCGGCTGAAGGCGCGGACATCCGCCCGGGCGAAAGGCAAGCGGCGCAGTCTCTCCTCTAATTTGCCCCATTCAGCGAGCGGGAAACCAAAAAGGCACCGGTCGAGTCCCCGGGTTACCACAAAACGCTCCCCCAACCCCTCCCGAAAACGGGCCGGGATGAAGAGGCGCCCTTTGGCGTCGACCGTATGCAGGTATTCCCCGATGAACATCTGAGGGACTGTCCCCCACTTTTAACCACTTAGCACCACATATTCGCCAGACCCCTAAAAACTCCTTCTTTCTTTTTACAGAAAAAATTTCGACAAAATCCGCCCGTCACGACGATCATCCGGAGGGAAAATTCCGTAAGCCCGGCATACCTTATAGGAGAACCACAAAAATTGCGGGTCTTAAACTGAAAAGAGGAAATCAAGCTAAAGCAGCGAAAATTTTTCGGAAGTAAGATGCGGTTTTCCTGCAGTACCGTCGCGAAAAGAAGGGACAATGCCGCACCTCTCCCAGAAGAATGAGACGAGTAAGCAGGTAGCCTCGGTCGTCGTCGCAGTAAGCTCTTTTCTAACGCCCTTTACGGGTGCCGCGATTAACATCGCTCTTCCCGCCATCCAGCGCGAGTTCGCGATGAACGCGCTCCTTTTAGGCTGGATTTCCGCCTCCTTTCTCCTTTCTTCGGCGATGTTTCTGGTTCCCTTCGGCCGGATCGCGGACATTTACGGTAGAAAAAAGATTTTCCTCGCTGGTATCACCTTTTTTGCGCTCTTTTCGCTTCTTTCCGCGCTCGCCGGCTCCACCCCTGCCCTCCTTGCGGCGCGCTTCCTGCAGGGTGTGGGCGCGGCGATGATTTTCGGTACTGGCGTGGCGATCCTCACTTCTGTCTACCCGCCCCGGGAAAGAGGAAAGGCCCTCGGTATCAACGTGGCCGCCGTTTATACGGGCCTCTCCCTCGGGCCAGTCTTGGGCGGCATCTTAGTTCACCAGTTCGGGTGGCGGAGTATTTTTCTCGCCGTGACTCTGCTGAGTGCAGGGGCAGTGCTTTTGGCCGTATGGAAACTACAGGGAGAATGGGCCGAAGCTAAAGACGAGAAGTTTGACCTCCCGGGAGCGTTTATCTACGCCCTATCCCTTCCGGCTTTAATGTACGGTTTCTCCGCGCTTCCCTCTTTAACCGGTGGGCTCTTCATCGCCGCCGGGGTAGTTGGCCTCATTTTCTTCGTAAAGTGGGAGCTCAGGGCGCAAAGCCCGCTTTTAAATATGGCCCTCTTCCGTAAAAACATCGTCTTCACTTTTTCGAACCTGGCCGCGCTTATAAACTATAGCGCCACTTTTGCCGTCGGCTTTTTGCTGAGCCTCTACCTGCAGTATCTGAAAGGGCTTACCGCTCAAGATGCAGGAGTTACCCTCGTCTGGCAACCGGCGATTATGGCCCTCTGCTCACCTTTCGCCGGCCGCCTCTCCGACCGCACGGAGCCCCGCATTGTCGCCTCTTTAGGTATGGCCTTGACCACCTGCGGGCTTCTATTTCTCACCTTCCTTAGCATCACAACCCCTTTCTGGGCTATCATTGCGGTGCTCATCCTGCTCGGCCTCGGCTTTGCCCTTTTCTCCTCCCCCAATACGAACGCCGTTATGAGCGCGGTGGAAAAACGGTATTACGGCGTAGCGTCGGGAACCCTTGGTACCATGCGTCTTACCGGGCAGATGTTCAGTATGGGCATCACCATGCTCGTCTTCGCCCTGTATATCGGCAAGGTGCAGATAACCCCTGCCTACCACGCACCTTTCCTTGCCGCGGTGAAGAGCGCCTTCCTGATTTTCGCGGTGCTCTGCGCCGGCGGCATCCTCGCCTCGCTGGCCCGGGGCAAAGTGCGTTAAACCGCCGCAGAAAAAGTTACGGGTGGAGCCGCTGCCCCACCCGTTGCTACCGTTTTCCCGCTACCGGTACGCTGCTTAGACCTTGAACTTCTCTACCGCAGCCCGCAGGGCTTTTGCTGCTTCCGCCATCGTGTTGGTAACGGCGGTAATCTCTTCGAGGGTGGCCGTTTGCTCTTCGGCGGTGGCGACGATATTCTGCACCCCGGCGGAAAGCTCTTCGGTTGCCGCGGCCACCTGCTGCACGCTAGCCGCCATGCTGTTGATCCGCTCGAGAATCCCGTTGAACGAGGCCCTCCCGTCCGCCACCGCTTCTACGCTCGCGGCCATGGCCTTCTCACCCTCCGCCATCGCGCCGACGGCCGCCTGCGCTTCTTGCTGTACCCGGGCGATCAGCTGGTTAATCTCCTTGGTTGATTTGCTCGACCGTTCGGCGAGCCGGCGGACCTCCTCCGCCACCACCGCGAAGCCGCGCCCGTGCTCCCCGGCCCTGGCCGCCTCGATAGCCGCGTTGAGGGCTAAAAGATTGGTCTGCTCGGCGATCTGGTCGATCAGCTCAACAATGCGCGAGATCTCTACGGCACTCGCGTTAAATCCCTCTATTGCCGCACCGACCCGGACAGCCGAAGCGGCAGCGGCCCCGATCTTCTCCTCAATGAGGTCCATTTTCCGCTGCCCTTCGGTCGCCAACCTATTGGTCTCCTCGGCCTTAACCGACAGGGCCTGCATATTCTGGGAAACCTGCGCCACCGTGTTGGCAATTTCCGAAATGTTGGCCGTCGTTTCCGAAACGCCTTCGGATACCTGCCGCGTGCTTTCGGAAAGCTGGTCCGACACTTCGCCTAAGGCATCCGTATTGGCTTTCACGGTACCCAAAGCAGCCCTAATATCCCCTACCATCTGGTAAAAGCTGGTGATAAGCTGCCCCATCTCTCCCTGGTAATCCTTTTCCGGCTGAATCGTAAAGTCGCCTGTACCAGCCGCCTGGATTGCTTTTTCCAGCACGCCGATGGGGCGCAGGAGGTCCTTGCGGAGCAGAAAGTAGATGACCGCCGTCCCGGCCGCTACAATCAACACCAGGAGGATGAGGCTCTTCGCCAGCATGCCGTTCGTCTTGGCGATAATTTCCTGCCTATCGAAAACACCTTTAATATAAGCGACCGGTTGGCCGGCGTAGTCGCGCAGGGGGATGATCAGCGCTGCGTACCGGCCACCCTGCGGGTAGCCTACCACCATCTTGTTCGCCGCTAGCGCCTCCGCTACGGAAGCTTCAGGCACCGGATAGTCATCTTTGGGCCCCGCCGCAGCCAAAAGAGTGCCCGGCGAACCGTCCTTCGGCGCCCGGTAAACGTACCAGAAGCCGCCAACCTTCTCCGCTAGCCCGCTTACGATGCGGTCGCCGAGGTCAAAACCATACTCCACGCTCCCGATATGTTTCTGTCCCTCAAAGACCGGCACCACCACCCGGAAGGAAACCCCTGCCACCCCTTCCTCGAGCCCTTCTACGATCTGCCGCGTTTCGTTGGCCCGCACCACCGTGCGGCGGAAAGAAGAGAGGTCGTCGCCGTATTTCTGCGGGAGGTGGAGCCGCAGGAAAGAGGTGGCCGGCGGCAGATGGTATTGAAACTGCTCAATCCCTTCCTTCTTGATCTGCTCGTAAATCGGCCGGCTGAGAGCCAGAAGCTTCTCCCGGTCCCTGAGGGCGAAGGCCGTCTGGATCGCGGGGTTACGCGCGACGCTCAAAACGCCCACCCGGGTCCCAGTAAGGACGTCCGCCAACTTATTCTCAACCATAACCTTGAGCGATGCGTACCGGTTCTGCTCTTCCTGACGGAGCAGATGCCGCGCGGTGATAAACTCGTAGATTACCAGGAAGAGCGCCACTAAGGTTAATAAGGTTAAAACGAGCATCATCAGGGCGAGAATTTGTGACCGGACCCGGATAAAGCGGCTCAGCAACCCACATCCCCCCAAAAAGATTTTCACTTTTCAGTAATATCGGTTTCCCCCGTGGTAAACTTGAGCCTCGGAGGCAAAATTTAAGGGGCTGTCCCCAAAGTGGCAGCCTCTTTACCGCCCGCACAGATGGCGTTGGACCAGCGATACCTAATGTTTTTCCGCCGCCTTCCCCCGAATGCGCAGGGTGCTTTTCAGGCCGGAAACCGCAAGGCCTAAAAAACTCCGGTTACGCTCTAAAATTTCGGTTAGCGCACCGAGAACGTAGTCGATTTCCGCAAAGCCCACGCCGAGAGGCGGCTCGAGCCGGATAACGTTGGGATTATTCAGGGTATAAGCTGTGAGCACCCGGTGGCGGTTCAAAAGCTCACCGGCGACGAGGCTCCCGAGATACTCCTCCGAAAGCTTATCCAACAGGCCGAAGGCGAGCTTGTGGGCAAGCCCTTTTTTCTTTTCCGCGAATTCAACCCCGATCAAAAGCCCCCTACCGCGCACATCGCTTATAAGGGGTGAAGTCGCCTTGAGTTCCCCGAGCTTCCGGAGCAGGTAATCCCCTTTTTCGGCGGCCTGACGCGGCAGATCTTCTTCGATGATCACCGCGAGCGCCGCGATGGCCGCAGCGCAGGCCCAGGCGTTGCCGCCGAAGGTGGAGGTGTGCAAAAGCGCCCGGTCGAGCGAGCCGTAGGCCCTCTTCCAGGCGGCATCCGTAGCGATGTAGGCGCCGATGGGCATCACCCCACCGCCGAGTGACTTCGCCAGACAGAGCACATCTGGCTCCACCCCTTCGTGTTCGCACGCGAACATCCGCCCCGTGCGACCAAGGCCCGTCTGGATCTCGTCCGCGATGAAAAGCGTGCCGTGCTTAGCACAGAGGCGCTTCGCCTCCTTCAGGTAGCCCGGCGCCGGGACGTTGATCCCGCCCTCGCCCTGGATCGGCTCGACGATAAAAGCCGCCGCGTCCTTCGGATGAAGTGCCTCCTCCAGCGCCGCGAGGTCGTTGTAGGGGATTGCCTGGCAGGCGGCAACTAAAGGCCGGAAGGGCTCCTGGTACTTGTGCCGGCCGGTAACCGATAGCGCCCCTATCGTCTTCCCGTGGAAGGAATTTTCCGTGTAAATCAGCTTGGTCCGGCCGGTGGCAATGCGGGCCAACTTCACCGCCCCCTCTACCGCCTCGGCACCGCTGTTACAGAAAAAGGAGCGCTTGAGGTCCCCGGGGGCGACCGCCGCCAGGTTTTTCGCTAGCGCGCCCGCCAAGGGTGATAATGATGCCTGCAGCAAATTCGGCAGTTGCCGCACCGCCT